>JAGVSZ010000309.1 GCA_019137045.1 Betaproteobacteria bacterium | reverse complement strand
GAGCCCCGCGAGCAGCGGCCGCACCCACTGGCCGAAGCGGCGCTTGCGCGGCCGCCCCGGGAACAGCGGCGGGGCGAAGTGGAACGCGACCCGGAAGTCGCCCTCGAATTCGCGCGCGAGCGCGGCGCGGAACGCGGGTTGCGAGTGCAGCCGCGCGACCTCGTACTCGTCCTTGTACGCGAGCAGCTTGAAGTAGCTGCGCGCCACCGCGTCGGCGAAGGCGCCTTCCGCGCCGACGCGCGTGCGCTCCGCCTCGCGCGCCAGGCCGACGAGCGCGCGGTAGCGCGCGGCGTACGCCTCGTCCTGGTACTCGGCGAGGAAGCGCGCGCGCCGGTCCACGACCTCGGCGAGGGTGGCCTCCGCGGCCCCCTCCGGCAGGTACGGCACCGCGGCGGCGCGCACCGCCTCGGGGTCGGCCGCCGCGAGCCGCCCCCAGCGCAACGCCGCGAGGTTCGCGGCGACCGCGTTGCCGTTCAGCTCGATCGCGCGTTCTAGCGCGGCCGCGCCCACCGGCAGCAGGCCGCGCTGGCAGGCGACCCCGAGCAGCACGAGGTTCGCGTAGATCGGATCGCCGAGCAGTGCCGAGGCGAGCGCGGTCGCGTCGAGCGCGACCTGGCGGTCGGCGCCCGCGGCGGCGGCGAGCGCCGTCTCCAGCGCGCCGAAGTCGCACTGCGCGTCCGGATCGGCGAGCTGCGCCGCGGTCAGCGTCGGGTGAGCGTTCGCCACGACCCGCGTGCGCCCGGGCGCGATCGCGCCCAGCATCGCCGGCGTCGCCGCGACGATCAGGTCGCACGCGAGCAGCACGTCGGCCTGGGCGGCGTCGATCCGCGCCGCGTGCAGCTCGTCCGCGCGGCGCGCGACGCGCACGTGCGTTGCGACCGCCCCGCCCTTGCGCGCGAGCCCGGTGTTGTCGAGCACCAGCGCCGCCTTTCGTTCGAGGTGCGCCGCCATGCCGAGGAGCGCACCGACCGTGATCACCCCGCTCCCGCCGACGCCCGCCACCAGCAGGTTGACGGGGGCGTCGAGCGCGGCCGTCGCCGGCTCCGGCAGCTGCGCGAACGCGTCGGGCAGCGGCACGTCGCGGCGGCGCGGCGTCCCGCCCTCCACGGTGACGAAGCTCGGGCAGAACCCCGCGAGGCACGAGAGATCGACGTTGCACGCGGCCGCGTCGATGCGCCGCTTGCGCCCGAACGGGGTGTCGACCGGCAGGACCGCGACGCACCCGGACTGCTGCACGCAATCGCCGCAGCCCTCGCACACGAGGGTGTTGATGAACGGCCTGACCGCCGGCGCAGGAAGCTCGCGGCGGCGGCGCCGCCGGCGCTTCTCGGTCGCGCACACCTGGTCGTACACGATCGCGGAGACGCCGCGGAACGCGCGCAGCTCGCGCTGCACCGCGTCCAGCTCGTCGCGCCGGTGCACGCTGACGCCCGGCCCGCTCGCGCCGGAGGGCATTTCCTCGCCCACGAGCGCGACGCGCTCGACCCCCTCCGCGACGAGCTGGCGGGCGATCGCCGCGGCCGTCGGGCGGCCTTCCACCGGCTGCCCGCCGGTCATCGCCGCGGCGTCGTTGACGAGGATCTTGAAGGTGATCGGCGTGCCGGCGGCGAGCGCGGCGCGGATCGCGAGCAATCCCGAGTGGTAGTAGGTCCCGTCGCCCATGTTCTGGAACATGTGCGGCGTCGCGACGAACGGCGCGAGCCCGACCCAGTTCGCGCCCTCTCCGCCCATGTGCGTCAGCGTCATCGTGCGGCTGCCCGGTTTCCAGAGCGCGAGCGAGTGGCAGCCGATGCCCGCCAGCGCGAGGCTCCCGTCGGGCACCGCGGTCGAGCGGTTGTGCGGGCACCCGGCGCAGAAGTGCGGCACGCGCGCGATCGCGGGCGTCGCCGCCTGGGCGGGCGCCGGCAGCGCCTCGAGCCGCGCGCCGATGCGCGGATCGCCGAGCCGCGCAGCGATCACCCGCGCCACCGCGAGCGGCGCGAGCTCGCCGGTCGCCGGCACGAGCGGCGCGCCGCGCTCGTCGTGCTTGCCGACGATGCGCGGGCGCCGGTCGGCGGGCCAGTTGTACGCGAGGCGCTTCGCCTCGCTCTCGATCACCGGCTGGCGCTCCTCGATCACGAGCAGCTCGACGACGCCGTCCGCGAACGCGCGCAGGCCCTGGGGCTCGAGCGGCCACACGAGGCCTGGCTTGTAGAGCGCGATGCCGAGCTCGCCCGCGGCGCGCTCGTCGATCCCGAGCAGGCGCAGCGCCTCGCGCACGTCGAGATGGCTCTTGCCCGCCGCGACGATGCCCAGGCGGGCCTCCTTCCCCCGGCGCAGCGCCCGGTCGATGCCGTTCGCCCGCGCGAAGGCGACCGCGGCCGGCAGCCGGTAGCGGTGCAGCCGCTCGTCCTGGCTCCAGCGGTCGTCGGGCCAGCGGGCGTGCACGCCGCCGGGCGGCAGCGCGCAGTCCGCCGGCGCGGCGAAGGTCCGCTCGGCGGGGAGCTCGACGGTCGCGGTGCTCTCGACGGTGTCCGCGACGGTCTTGAGCCCGACCCACACTCCCGCGTACCGCGACAGCGCGAAGCCGAACAGCCCGAACTCGAGCAGCTCGGCGACGCTCGCGGGATACAGCACCGGCATCGCCGCGGCGATGAACGCCGGCTCGCACTGGTTCGGCAGCGTCGAGGAGGACGCGCCGGGATCGTCGCCGGAGATCGCGAGCACGCCGCCGAGCGGCGCGGTGCCGGCGGCGTTCGCGTGCTTCAGCGCGTCGCCCGCGCGGTCCACGCCCGGGTTCTTCGCGTACCAGATCCCGAACACGCCGTCGTAGCGGCTGCCGCCGAAGACCTCGGTCTGCTGCGTCCCCCACACCGCGGCGGCGGCGAGCTCCTCGTTCAGGCCGGGCGCGAAGCGCACGTGCGCCGCGTCGAGCGCGGGCTTCGCCTGCCACAGCGCGAGGTCGTAGCCGCCGAGCGGCGAGCCGCGATAGCCGGAGACGAACCCCGCGGTGGCGAGCCCGGCGCGCGCGTCGCGCCGGCGCTGGTCGAGCGCCAGGCGCACCAGCGCCTGCGTGCCGGAGAGGAAGACCGCGCCGCGCTCGAGCGCGTAGCGGTCGTCGAGCGAGACCGCGCGCAGCGCGCCGTGCCGCATCGGCGTCGCTAGCGCCGTGCGGCCGCCCGCCG
>JAGVSZ010000202.1 GCA_019137045.1 Betaproteobacteria bacterium | reverse complement strand
GTAGGGAAAGCGCTCCGGCGGACCGAAGACGTGGCAGTGCGCGTCGCACGCGCCGGGCGGCGGGACGAACGCGGGCTTGCTCGGCCGGGCGACCGGGGGCCGGGCGACCTTCGTACTCATCGCGCCGTCGCCTTCTTCCCCGCCTCGTCGAACGCGACGCTCTGCGCGTCGGTGCCGGCCACGGAGTACAGCGCGCCGGGCGCGTTGCGGGTCTGCTGGAACGCCTCGAGCGACTGCCCGCGCATCGCTGCGTAAATGTGCAGGTTCGAGATCCCCACGACCGCCCCCAGCTTCTCCAGCATGAAGAAGCTCGCGCCGTAGCGGATCAGCGCGCGCCAGTCGCGGCGCTGCACCATGTCGCGCTCCTCGTCGGTCAGCCCCGCCGCGCGCATCGCGCCGTCCTCGTCCTGCAGGAACCGCGCGCGGTGCGCCGGCTCGACCATCGCGTGCAGGAACTTGTTGAGGCGGTAGCCCTTGACGCTGCGCGCGAGGGTGAAGGGATAGGTGCCCTCGAGCTTCTCCACTCCCGCGATCTGGCGGCCGATGTGCGCGCGCTGCGCGGCCGCCGTGTCGACCTCGGTGGCGATCGCGTCGTTCTCGTAGATCGCGGTGGCGATGCCGGTCATCGAGGGCAGGTAGTAGGTCTGGTGCAGCTTGCGCACGGTCGCGGACAGCGCGCCGCGCACCACCAGCCACATGATCACCTCGGCGCCCTCCATCCCGCCGAGGCGCGCGTACTCGGCCTGGGTCAGCTCGGTCAGCCGCACCGGGTCCTTCTCGAACAGCTCGAGGAACTGCATGTCCCAGGGCGTGTTGTTGAAGCCGGCGCGCTCGCCGTGCACCTGGTGCGAGAGGCCGCCGGTGGCGACGAGCACGACCGCGAGGTCCTCGGGGTAGCTCTCGATCGCGCGCCGGAGCGCCTGGCCGAGCTTGTAGCAGCGCGCCGCCGAGGGGACGGGAAACTGCAGCACCCCGACCTGCAGCGGGATGACCGGCACCGGCCAGTCCGGATCGTGCGGCAGCAGCATCGACAGCGGGGACAGCACGCCATGGTCGAGCGGCCGGTCCTGGAAGAACGACATGTCGAACTCGTCGGCCACGAGGCTCGCGCCGATGTGCTGCGCGAGCGCCGCGTGGCCGCGCACCGCGGGCAGCGCCCGCGCCCCGCCGCCCTCGTCGGCGACGGCGTAGGACTCGCCGATGCCGAGCGCGAAAGCCGAGTAGTGGTCGAAGAAGAACGAGGTGACGTGGTCGTTGTAGACCAGCACGAGCGCGTCGGGCCGCTTCTCGGCGAGCCACTGCCGGATCGGGACGTAGGCCGCGAAGATCGGCCCCCAGACCGGGTCGTCCGGGGACTTCCGGTCGTGGGCGAAGCCGATGGTCGGGGTGTGGGAGGTGGCGATCGCGCCGATGATTCGGGCCATGGTCGGTCCTGTCCGCTCGATGAAACCGCATAGCAGCGGCGACGCGGGGGCGGGTGAGCCAGCTGCTATGCGAGGCTAGCATAGCCGCGCCGGGCGGCCGGGCAAGCAGCCCGCCGCTCGCTACCGCACGTTCGCGAGGAGGAGCAGCAGCCCGCCGAGCACACCGGCGTTGCTGAGCAGCATCAGGCGGCTGAAGTTGCGCCGCAGGGGGTCGGCCATCTGCCAGAAGCGGTGGAAGATCGCGGTGGCCGCGACGGTGAAGACGATCAGGCACCACGCCCCGAGCTCCGCGTGCCAGCCGGTCGCGACCAGCGCGCAGCCGGTGAGCTGCAGCGCGATTCCGAGCCAGAACGCCGCCCTGGGCAGCGGCGTGCCGAAGGCGGCCATCCGGTCGATGTGATCCTTGATCCGGGCCGGCGTCAGGTTGCTCACTCCGGTCACGAGAAAGCACGCCACGATCAGCAGCCGCCCGGCCGCGTCGAGCCCGGACTCGCCGGGGATCATGCCCGCGCCGCGGCCCTCGGCGCGAGCGCGATCGTTCCGAGGTAGGTGCTGCGGCCGAGCTCGGCCGCGACCGCCTGCGGCGCGAAGCGGTCGTCGGCGATCTCGATCCGGTAGGCGCCGCTGCCCTCGTCGAGGCCGGCGAACCTGAAGTCGCCGTACGGATCGCTGGTGGTCTCGGCGAGCGTCTGCCCGCCCCGCTTGAGGAGCACGCGCGCGCCGGCGACGCACTCCTCGACCCCGCCGATCGCTCCGGCGAGCGTGCCGCCGATGAACGCCTTGGTGTACCGGTCGAGGTTCTGGTAATAGACCCGCGGGCGCGTCCCGTACTCGGGGTGCAGCACCTGCAGGCCCTCCTCCCGCACGATGCGCTGCATCTCCTCGTCCTCCACGTGCAGCACCCGCATCGCCCGGGTCGCGCACACCTGCGCCCCGCGCGTCTTGGTCCAACCGGCGTCGAGCAGATGCGCATCGAACGGCCACGCCTGCGGGAGCTGCTTCTCCTCGTTCCACCAGATCGCGCCGTAGGGGCACGCGTCCACGAGCTGGCGCTGGCCGCGCGCCTTCTCCGGATCGATGATCACGATTCCGTCCGGGCGCTTCTTCACGGCGCCGTCGCGCGCGGCCTCGAGGCACGGCGCATCGTCGCAGTGGTTGCAGGTGACCGGCAGGTACGCCACCTCGACCATCGGGCACTGCCCGTGCTCGCGCTGGCGGATGTCGATCCAGCGCGCCCCGAGCCGCGGCATCCCGGCCGCGTAGCCGGGGAACTCGTTGCCGCAGTACTCGTCGTGGCAGGCCACCGCGCAGGCGTTGCAGTTGAAGCACTTCGCCACGTCGATCACCAGGTTCCACTTCTTCATGTGCGCCTCCCCTACTTCGCGAACACCGGCACCTGCGCCGTGCGCGCGGCCGATTTCGCCGGCGCGGCCTCGCGCGCGGCGGTGCGCAGCTCGCCCGAGCCGTCCCACGGGACGACCTGCACGAGGCAGGAGTTCGCGGCGGTCCCGGTCACCTTCTTCGCGATCGAGCGCTTCGGCGTGAGCTGGTTGATGCAGCCGCCGCGGTCGGTCGAGTAGCCGGGTTCGCCCATCGGCGCGTACACCGCCGACGACTCGTACGCGTGCACCACGCCGCGCGGCAGCCGCTCGGTGAGGTGCGCGGCGCACACCACCGCGCCGCGGTCGTTGAAGATCCGCACGAGGTCGCGCTCCCCGATGCCGCGCTCGGCGGCGTCCTGCGGGTTGAGCCGCAGCACCCAGTAGTACCAGCCGTTCACGAGCATGCGGTGCTCCGCGATGTCGTTGATCGCGCTCGCCTTGCCGTCGCTCAGCGTGTGGTAGCTGAAGCGCGAGTGCGGCGAGATGAGCTGCAGCGGGTACTTGCCGTACAGCTCGGCCGTCCGCGGCCCTTCCCACGACGGCAGGTAGCGCACGATCGGCGGGCGCTCCGGGTCGTCCGGATCGAAGCGCTTGAGGCTGGAGCACTCGAACTCGAACTTGCCCGACTGCGTCTGCAGGCCCTTCCCGTACTCCTCCTTGTAGTCGCCCGGCAGCGGATGCGGCTCGGGAACGTCCTTCTTGCGGCCCTCGTAGAACCAGCGCAGCGACGGCGGGTCGCGCCGTCCTTCCGCGAGCGGCGGCACCACGAAGTAGCCCTTCTTGAGGAACTTCTTCCACGAGATGTGCCGCGGCAGGTCGGACGCGTCGAACAGGCGCTTCACCCAGTCGAGCTCGGTCATGCCCTCGGAGAAGTACGCGCCGAGGCCGAGCCGCGAAGCGAGCGCCTGGAAGATCTGGTAGTCGGGCTTCGACTCGCCGAGCGGCTCGATGCACTTGTGCTGCAGGAAGATCACGCGGCTGTTCATCTGCGTCTGCGCGTGCAGCGCGTAGCCGCCGGTGCCGCCGAACTCGCTGATGTCCCAGCGCTCGAACTGGGTGCACGCCGGCAGCAGGACGTCGGCGAACTTCGCCTCGCCCTCGAACCAGATCGACTGGTTCACCACGAACTCGAGCTTGTCGGTGCGGTAGGCCTTCACGTAGCGGTTGGTGTCGGTCATGGTGCCGATCGACGCGCCGCCGTACTTGTAGAGCATCTTCACCGGCGAGTGGCCCGCCTGCGGATAGACGAACTTCTGGAACTGGCCCTCGATCGTCTTGCCGTTCCAGGGATAGCCCTCGGCCTTGCCCTCGAGGATCGCCTCCGGGATCTGCAGCCGCGGCACGCGCTGCGTGGACGGGTTGAACGTGGGCAGCTGCGGCATGCGCTGGTACAGGCTGATCGGCATGCCGGTGTTCTCGATGTCGCCCGAGAGCCCGCCGTCCGCATAGCCGGGGAAGTAGAAGCGCAGGTCCACCGGCGTGCCCCACTGCAGGTGGCCGTAGTTGACGCCCGGCTTGCCCATGCCCTGCATCGCGAGCAGGCACGCCACCGCGCGCGCCCACTGGATGCCGGTCGCCGCGCGGCACGCGCCGCCGTGGCCGTTGCCCCAGCCGCCGGCGCCGAGGTAGGTCTTCTTCGTCCCCCAGCGCCGCGCGAGGGCGCGCACGTCCTTCGCCGGGATGCCGGTTTCCGGCGCCTGCCACTCCGGCGTCTTCGGGACGCCGTCCTCCTTGCCGAGGACGTAGTCGCGCCACGGCTCGAACCCGGCGCAGCGCTCGGCGACGTACTGCTTGTCGTACAGCCCCTCCGTGATCCAGACGTAGGCGATCGCGAGCGCCAGCGCGGTGTCGGTGCCCGGTTTCGGGGCGAACCACTTGCCCCCGAGCAGCGCGGCGCTGTGGTTGTAGTAGGGATCGATGTGCACCACCTCGATGCCGAGCTCCTGCAGCCACATGCGGCGGATGGTGCCCTCGTGCGCGCTGTAGGAGCCGCTGGTCGCCTCGGGATCGGCGGACCAGAACACGACCATCTCGGCTTCCTTCATCAGGTCCTCGACCAGGCTGTAGGTCTCGGTCTGGCCGAGGCGCATGCTGTAGCCGAAGTGGTGCATCGCGCCCCAGTACCAGCCCTCCCAGCTGTCCGGGTTGTGGACGACGCGCGTGTAGCCGATCGCGTTGAAGAACTTGTGCGCCGAGCTGATGTAGTAGCCGATGTTCCCCCAGGTGTGGTGCGAGCCGTGGTTGCCCATGATCGAGCCCTGCCCGTGCTGGGTCTTGCAGCGCCGGATCTCGGACGCGACGATGTCGAGCGCCTCGTCCCAGCTGATGCGCTCGTAGCCGGAGACGCCGCGGTTCTGGCAGTTGCGGTCGCCCCCGGGATCGAAGTCCACGCGCTTCATCGGGTAGAGCAGCCGGTCGGGCGAGTAGACGGTGCTCTTCGAGCACAGGGTGTGCACCGCCGCGGTGGTTGCGGCCGGCGGCGTGAAGCGCTTGCCGCGCGCTTCGATCGTCCAGGGGCGCGCGTCCTCGGCGTCGAACTCGATCGGCGTGAGGCGGACGATCCTGCCGTCCTTCACGTACACGAAGAGCGGCCCGCCGTTCGTGTTCGTCACGTAGCGCTTGGTGCCGTCGCCGACGTCGGTGCCGTACTCCCAGCCGAGCGTCATCATCATGGCGAGGGTCTGGGTGAACCACACCACCAGCTCGTCGGGACCGTCGGCGGTGAAGTTGAAGTTCTTCATCGCCTCGATGCGCTCGAGGTGGTCGACCCAGGGCACGAACAGCCGCGCGCCGAGCGCGGCCGTGGCCACGCCGATCGTCACGTCGGGCCGGGGATGGAGGCCGCGCGCGGACGCGACCTTGCCGCCCCGGAAGGCGATGTGCCGCGCCACCGCGCCGTCGAAGGTCCTGATCTGCACGGTCAGATCCTTCTCGGCGAGGCGCGCGGCGAAGGCCGGGTACTTGCGCGCCTTTGCGCGCAGCATGGGCGCGATGCCATACAGCAGGGCCGCGAACTTCGTTTCGCTCAGGGTCATCTCGCGTCTCCAGCGGCGGTCAGATCTGCGGGCTGCACGCGCGCGATGCGGCAGAGCAGCCCGCGCAGGTGGTAGGTGCCCATCGCGGGGTCGTAGGGCGGGTCGTTGCGGGTGAGCACGTTCGCGTTCGCGGTCCAGACGCCGTACTCGGGGCCCGGCTGCTCGGGAAACCACCAGCCGTGCTCGACGTGCACCACGCGCGGGTCGATGTCGCCGGTCACGCGCGCCTTCTGGCGGATGCGCCCGCGCAGGGTCTCGATCCACACCCAGTCGCCGTCGCGGATCCCGTGCGGCGCCGCGGCCGCGGGATGGAGCTCGACGATCGGGTCGGGATGCGCCTTGCGCAGCGCCGCGAGCTGGCGGTGCTCGGAGTTGAAGAAGAACGGGATGCGCGCCCCGGTGGTGAGCACGAGCGGGAAGTCCTTCGCCACCTCGGGGGTGCTGAGCGGGCTCTCCGGCGGCTCCTCGTAGTACGGCAGCGGGTCGTATCCGAGCGCCTCGAAGCGCGTCGCGTAGAGCTCGATCTTCCCGGTCGGCGTCTTGAAGCCGCCGTCCTCGTACTTGCGGTACCGGAAGGGCACCTTCACGTGCCCGACTTCGGTCAGCTGGCGGAAAGTCATCCCGAGCACCTTGCCCACCTGCTGGTCGAGCACGGTCTCCACCGCCTCGGTGCCGACCGGCAACTCCATCCGCCGCGCGAGCGCGACGAAGATCTCCTCGTCGGACTTGCACTCGCCGATCTGCACCGACTTCTGCTGCCCCAGGACGACGTTCGCCGCGAGGGTTGGGAGGCCCGCGACCTGGTCGAGCTCGGGCCACGCGGCCGCGGGCAGGACGATGTCGGCGAGCTCGGTCGTCGGCGTCATGAAGAGATCGGCCGCCACCAGCAGGTCGACCTTCATGAGCGCCTCGTGGACCTCGCGCGAGTTGCCGTAGGTCGTGAGCGTGTTGTTGCCGAAGATCAGGAACGCCTTGACGGGGTAAGGCACGCCCTCGCGCATCGCGCGCAGCAGCGTCGGGATGTGGGCGGCGGGCAGGTCCGCGCCCTCGCCGCAGAGCAGCTTGAACCGGTCGGCGCCGAGCCGCTTCGCGCTCGCCTCGGGCGTGAGGTTCTCGATGAGGCTCGGAAATCGCCCGAGGCCCCGCATGCCGAACACCCAGCCGCCGGGCACGTCGACGTTCCCGGTCAGCGCGGGCAGCATCGACACCGCGCGCACCGTCTGGATGCAGTTCGGCGTGTGCTCGATCGCGCAGCCCCACTCCATCATCGACGGCCTGGTCGCGGCGTACAGGCGCACGGCCGCGCGGATCGCGTCCGCGGGCACCCAGGTGATCGGTTCCGCCCATTCCGGGGTGTGCGGCCGCACCCGCTCGGCGAGCGCATCGAAGCCGTGCGTCCACTTTGCAACGAACGCCGCGTCGTAGAGGCGCTCCTCGATCAGGACGTTGAGCCACGCGAGCGCGAGCGCGTCGTCGGTGCCGGGCCGCAGCTGCAGCCACACATCGGCCATCTTCGCGAGCCGCGTGCGGCGCGGGTCGACGACGATGACCTTCGGGTTGGCGGCGAGCGAGTCGAGCGCGTTGAAGCGCGTCTCGCCGTCGGGCCCGGAGTTCACCGGGTTGTGGCCCCAGTAGACGATGCACCTAGGCGCGACCTCGCCGGTGAAGTCGCACACCGGGAAATCGCCGAACGTCAGGAGCGTGGTGTTGATGCGCGGGTGGAAGCACTGCGCGAACCCCGGCTCGCACCAGTTCGGCGTGCCGAGCGCGTGGCCGAAGCGCGAGACCCAGCGGATGTGGTGGCGGCCGGTGCCGGTGCCGAGGGCGATCGCCTCGGGACCGTGGTCGCGCTTGATGGCGGTGAGCCGCGCGGCGATCTCGTCGAGTGCCTCGTCCCAGCTAATCCGCCGCCACTGCCCGCCGCCGCGCGGGCCGGTGCGCCGCAGGGGGTGCTTCAGCCGGTCGGGGTGGTAGACGAGGTCGAGCGTCCGGGTCCCGATCGGGCACAGCCGGCCGCGGTTGAGCGGGGAGTCGGGGTCGCCGGCGACCTTCGTGAGGCGGCCGTCCTCGACGTGGAGCAGCACGCCGCAGCCGCCGTGGCACGCGCGGCAGACGCTCTTCAGCACCGCGGCCTCGACGTGCCCCCGCCGCCCCCGCTCGAGCACCTCCATCGCCGCCCGCTCCCCGCCTGCCGGATGGGGACAATCTAGCAGCGTCGGCGATCGCCTTTTGATTCAAAGAAGGCGCAAATTGATCGATTTTTTGAATCAGGGGCGCGCCGCTACCGCCCCGCGCCCCGCGGCCGCGCGACGCGCTGCAGGTGCTTGAGGAACGCGCGGCACGCCGGCGCGAGCCGGTGCTGCGCGCGCGAGATCACGGTCACGTTCCAGGCCGGCATCGGGGAGTCCATCGCGAGCGCGGTGATGGACGGGTTGCGGCGGCGCTCCGCGAACAGCTGCGCCGGCACCAGGGTCACGCAGTCGCCCGCCTCCACCAGCGCGAGCGCGCACGCGAACGAGGTGCACTCGATCGCGCTCGGCGGCGGCGCGAGGCCGGCGGCGAGGAAGGTCTGCTCGAAGATGTCGCGCCCGGTGTGGCTGCGGCGATAGATCACCCAGTCGAGGTCCGGCTGCGCGAGGTCGGCGACCGTCAGCCGCCCGCGGCCCGCGAGCGGATGGCCGACCCGGACTGCGGGCGTCACCTGGTCCCGCAGCAGGATCCTGAAATCGAGCTCGTCGTCCCGCGGCCGCCCGGGCACGAGGCACAGCGCGAAGTCGAGCTCGCCGGTGCGCACCGCCGGCAGGACGTCCGGATACGACCCTTCCTGGATCTGGAAGGTCACCTGGGGACGCGTGCGCTTAAAGCCGACGATCGCCTTCGGCAGCAGGCCCACGGCCACCGTCGGCGACGCGCTCAGGCGGATCTCGCCCGCTCCGGCGCCGCGCGCGGTCTCGACCTCGCTGCGCGCCTGCCGCAGCTCGGCCTCGATCGCCTTGGCGCGCGCGATCAGCGCCTTGCCCGCGGCAGTCGGCGTCACGCCGTGGGAGGCGCGGTGCAGGAGCTCGACGCCGAGCTCCTGCTCGAGCCCCTGGATGCTCTTGGTGACCGACGACTGCGAGCGGTGGACGTTCTTCGCCGCCTGGCGCACCGTGCCGGCCTCGGCCACGGCGAGGAGGTGGCGGAGCTGGCTCAGCTTCACGCGGCGCGCGGCCCTACTGCCGCGGGATGTTCGCCTTCTCGATCACCGCGCGCCACTTGGCGATGTCCGCGACCAGGCGCTCGCGCAGCTGCGCGGGCGTGCCGGCGCGCGCGTCGATGCCGAGGTCGTGGAGGCGCTTCCTGACCTCCGGCGCCGCCACCGCCGCGCGCACCTCCTTGTTCAGCCGCTCGATGATCGCCGGCGGGGTCGCCGCCGGGGCGGCGACGCCGTTCCACGATTCCGACTCGTACCCCGGCACGCCGCTCTCGGCGACGGTCGGCACGTCGGGCAGGATCCGGGAGCGCTCCTTCGACGACACCGCGATCATGCGCAGCGCCCCGCCCTTCACCTGCGCCATCACCGGCGCGACGATGTCGAGCCCGACGTCCACCTGCCCGGCGATGACCGCGGTGAGCACCTGCGGCGTGCTCTTGTAGGTGATGATCTGCGCGTCGACGCCGGCCATGGACTTGAAGAGCTCGGCCGAGAGGTGCTGGCCGCTGCCGGGATTGATGGTGCCGATGTTGTACTTGCCCGGGTTGGCCTTCATGCGCGCGAGCAGGTCGCGCATCGACTTGACGTCCGAGTCGTTCTTGACCACGAACACGAAGTCGAAGAAGCCCACGGTGGACACCGGCGCGAAGTCCTTGACCGAGTTGTACGGCAGCGACTTGAACAGCGACTCGCTCACCGAGTTGCCGTTGGTGATGAAGAGCAGCGTGTAGCCGTCGGGCTCGGCCTTGGCCACCGTCTCGGAGGCGAGGATGCCGCCGGCGCTCGGCTTGTTCTCGACGATCACCTGCTGGCCCATCGACTCGCCCATCTTCTGCGCCACCGCGCGCGCGCTGATGTCGGCGACCCCGCCGGGGCCGAACGGCACGACGATGCGCACCGGGCGCGTCGGATAGGACTGCGCGGATGCGGCCGCAGCCGCCGCGGCCAGCGCAAGCGCCGCAACCCGCCGCGCGATCGTGCTCCACTCGACTCTCATGCTACCTGCCTCCTCTCTGGTGTTGAGCGTGAACCCTGCGCAGGAACGCGAGCGTGCGCGCGTGCGCGCGCTCGGCGGCGTCCTTCACGTAAGTGCTGCGCTGGTCGTTCGCGAACGCGTGCCCGGCCTGGTAGACGTGGGTCTCGGCGGACGGGATCGCCTGCTTCACCTGCGCGATCAGCTCCGGGGGCGAATGCGTGTCGGTCGCGCCGAAGTGAAACAGCGTCGGGCAGCGCGGCGGCCGGTCGAGCAGCGTGCCCAGCCGGGTGCCGTAGTAGGACACCGCCCCGGCGAGCGCGAGCCCCGAGGCCGCGCGCAGCGCGAATCCCCCGCCGAGGCAGAACCCGAGCACGGAGACCCCGCCGCGCCCGTCGACCGCACGGACCGCGGCCGCGATGTCCTGCGCGGTCTGCTCCCAGGGAATGGCGGACATCAGCCCGCGGGCGCGCTCGGCCTCGCCGAACGGCACCACGGTCCCCGGGGAGGCGCGGTCCATCAGCGACGGCACGATCGCGTCGAAGCCGTTGCGCGCGAAGAACCGCGCCACCGACTTGAGCTGGTCGGTCAGACCGAAGATCTCCTGGAGGATCACCAGGCCGCCGGTCCGCTCCGCACCGGCCTCGGCGCGGAACGCATCAAGCGCAAAGCCGTCCGCGGCGGCGAGCCGCACCATGACTTCGCTCGGAAGTTGCGTCATGGCGCAATCCCCGCTGCCGGATGCGGGTCGGTCGGCGCGGGCGGCGCTTCGTTCCCGCGCGCGCCGGCGCGCGGCGCTGCGCGGGCAAGGGGACGGACGATTGCGTTCATGCACGCCTCCTGGCGATCGAGTCTGGCGCCCGGCATGATAACGTCCCGGAGCCGCATATCCTGACAAAATGCGCGCCGGCCGCCGGCGCCGCCCGGGCGACGCCGGCGGTGAATGCCGCGCGCGCCGCGCGCCCGGTCGAGGAATGGAGATGAGCACTGCTTCACCGTTGAGGCTGCACGCCCTCGTCGGCGACTATCCCGTGACCGCCGCGCTCAAGTCGGGCGCGGTGCGCTCGCCGCTGGTCGCGCTCGACTGCGCCGACGTCAAGCCGGTGAGCGCGGGATTCAAGCGGACCGTGCGCGACCTCGAGTTCGACGTCTCCGAGCTCGCGATCGTCACCTTCCTGCTCGCGAAAGCGCACGGGAAGCCGCTCGCGCTCCTGCCCGCCGTGCTCATGGGCCGGTTCCAGCACCCGCTCATCGTGTACAACGCCGCGCGCGGCGCGCTCGACCCGGGGGCGCTCGCCGGCAAACGCGTGGGCGTGCGCTCGTACTCGGTCACGACCGGGGCCTGGGTGCGCGGGATCCTCGCCGACGACTATGGCGTGCGGCCCGAGCAGATCCGGTGGGTGACGTTCGAAGACGCCCACGTCGCCGAGTTTCGCGACCCGCCCAACGTCGAACGCGCCCCGGCGGGGGCGAAGCTCGCCGACCTGCTGCTCGCGGGCGAGATCGACGCCGCGATCGTCGGCGACGGCCCGCCGGTGGATGCGCGCATCCGGACGCTCATCCCCGATCCGGCCGCCGCCGCGCGCGCCTGGCACGCGCGGCACGGCGCGATCCAGGTGAACCACCTCGTGGTGGTGAAGGATGCGCTCGCGCGCGCCCACCCGGAGGCGGTGCGCGAGGTGTGGCGGCTGCTGGTCGCGAGCAAGCGCGCCGCGGGCCTGCCGCGGCCGGGCGAGCTCGACCTCAACCCCTTCGGCGTCGCGGCGAACCGCCGCAACCTCGAGGTCGCGATCGACTGCTGCCACCGCCAGGGCCTCATCCCGCGCGCCTACGCGGTGGACGAGCTCTTCGACGACACGACCCGCACCCTCGAGCCCTGAACGAAAGGCCGCCCCATGATCATCGACTGCCACGGGCACTACACCACCGCGCCGAAGGCGCTCGAAGCGTGGCGCAAGCAGCAGGTCGCCGACTTCGAGGCCGGCCGGCGGGGCGCGCAGGCGCCGCCCGCGATCGCCGACGACGAGATCCGGGCGAGCCTCGAAGGCGCGCAGCTGCGCATCCAGCGCAGCCGCGGCACCGACTGCACCATCTTCTCGCCGCGCGCGATGGCCATGAGCCATCACGTCGGCGACGAGACGGTGAGCCGCCACTGGTCGGAGCACTGCAACGACCTGATCCACCGGGTGTGCACGCTCTACCCGGACAACTTCGTCGGGGTCTGCCAGCTGCCGCAGTCGCCCGGCGTCGCGCCGCGGGGCTGCGTCGCGGAGCTCGAGCGCTGCGTGAACGAGCTCGGCTTCGTCGGCTGCAACCTCAACCCCGATCCGTCGGGGGGCTACTGGACCGACCCGCCGCTCACCGACAGGTGGTGGTACCCGCTGTACGAGAAGATGGTCGAGCTCGACGTGCCGGCGATGATCCACGTGAGCGCCTCGTGCAACCCGAACTTCCACGGCACCGGCGCGCACTACATCAACGGCGACACCACCGCCTTCATGCAGCTCGTCACTTCCGACCTCTTCCGCGACTTCCCCACGCTGAGGTTCGTCATTCCCCACGGCGGCGGGGCAGTGCCGTACCACTGGGGCCGCTACCGCGGGCTGGCGCAGGACCTGGGCCGCCCGCCGCTGAAGGAGCTGCTGCTCAACAACGTCTTCTTCGACACCTGCGTCTACCACCTGCCGGGCATCGAGCTGCTGCTCAAGGTGATCCCGGCCGACAACATCCTGTTCGCCTCGGAGATGGTCGGGGCGGTGCGCGGCATCGACCCGGAGACCGGGCAGCACTACGACGACACCAAGCGCTACATCGACGCGATCGAGTGGCTCGCGCCGGCGGCGCGCGCGCAGATCTTCCACGGCAACGCGGAGCGCGTCTATCCGCGCCTCGCGCGCCGGCGCGGCGCCCGCTGACCGGCGCGCGAGGGCGAGCGGTGTCCCTGCTGGTGACCGGCGCGATGGGCCACGTCGGCTACGGCGTCGTTCGCGCCGCCG
>JAGVSZ010000117.1 GCA_019137045.1 Betaproteobacteria bacterium | reverse complement strand
TCCACCAGCAGGATGCCGATGCCGGCGGCGCGGATGCGCACCAGGGTGTCGAACAGCGCGCCGCACAGCAGCGGCGAGAGGCCGAGCGACGGCTCGTCGAGCAGCAGGATGTCGGGCGCCGACATGAGCGCGCGGGCGATGGCGACCATCTGCTGCTCGCCGCCGCTCATCGTGCGCGCCTGCTGCTCGACGCGCTCGGCGAGGCGCGGGAAGAGGTCGAGCACGCGCCGCCGGTTGGCCGCCTCCCCGCCGCGCGCGCGGCGCGCGTAGGCCCCGAGCATCAGGTTCTCGCGCACGGTGAGCTCGCCGAAGATGCCGCGCCCCTCGGGCACCAGCGCGAGGCCCGCCTCGACGATGCGGTGGGCGGGCTCGCCCCCGATCTCGCGCCCGCCGAGGCGCACGCTCGCGCCGGGCGCGGCCGCCTGCACGCCCGCGATCGCCTTCAGGAGCGAGGTCTTGCCGCCGCCGTTCGCGCCCAGGATCACCACGATCTCGTCGCGCCCGACGCGCAGCTGCACGTCCTCGACCGCGCGATGCTTGCCGTAGGCGACCGAGAGGCGGGCGACCTCAAGCATGCTCGTCCCCCAGGTACGCGCGCACCACCTCGGCGTCGGCGAGCACCGCGGCGGGCGCGCCTGCGGCGATCACCCGGCCCGCGTTCATCACCACGCAGCGGTCGCAGAGGGACCGTATCGCGTCCATCACGTGCTCGACCAGCAGGATGCCGATGCCCTCGGCGCGCAGGGCCCGCACGAGCTCGATGCCGACCCGCAGCTCGGCGGGGTTCAGGCCCGCGAGCCATTCGTCCAGGAGGAGCAGCGCGGGCCGCAGCGCGAGTGCGCGCGCGAGCTCGAGCCGCTTCTGGTCGATGTAGGTGAGGTCCGCGCCCGGCGCGTCGCCGCGGCCGCCGAGGCCGACGCGGTCGAGCAGCGCGTCGGCGGCGCGGCGCGCGCCCTCCCCCCACTGCCCGTGCGCGCCGAAGGCGACCGCGGCGAGCACGTTCTCGCGGCAGCTCATCGAGCCGAGCACGCGCACCAGCTGGAACGTGCGCGCGACGCCCTTGCGCGCGATGCGGAACGCCGGCAGCCCCTGGATCGGCGCGCCGGCGAGGTGCACCGTGCCCCGGTCCGGCCGCAACGCGCCGGAGATGAGGTTCAGCACCGTGGTCTTGCCCGAGCCGTTGGGCCCGAGCAGGCCGACGATCTCGCCCGCCGCCACGCGCAGGCTCACCTCGTCCACGGCACGCAGCCCGCCGAAGCTGCGCGTGAGGCCCGCCACCTCGAGCAGCGGCGCGGCGCTCACGACGGCCTCCGCAGCAGGCGCTCGACGAGGCCGGCGACGCCCTGCGGGATCGCGTAGACGATCAGCAGGAACGCGATCCCCACCATGATGCTGAAGTGGTTGGGGA
The DNA here is from genome assembly GCA_019137045.1 of Betaproteobacteria bacterium. Taxonomy (GTDB): domain Bacteria; phylum Pseudomonadota; class Gammaproteobacteria; order Burkholderiales; family SG8-39; genus JAGVSZ01. The sequence continues at coordinate 1,777 of JAGVSZ010000117.1, read as the reverse complement.
AGCGCGCCAGCAGGTAGTCGAACAGCAGCGTCAGCGGGACGACGCCGAGCAGCGGCCCGTAGAGGCGATGCACGCCGCCGAGCAGCGCCATGATCAGCACCTGGAAGGACACCACCGGGTTGAACGCGATCGCCGGGTCGATGTAGGTCCAGCGCGGCGCCATCACCGCGCCGGCCACGGTCATGAACGCGGCGCTGAGCGCGAAGAGCGCGACCTTCGCGAGGGTGGTGTTGATGCCGACGTGGCGCGCCACCGCCTCGTCGTCGCCGATCACGCGCAGCGCGAGGCCGAGGCGCGAGCGCCGGATCAGGATGCCGAGCGCGAAGACCAGCACCGCGAGCGCGAGCAGCTGCCAGTAGATCTGGGCGGCGCCGATGTCGAGGAAGATGTAGCGCCCCAGGGTGCGCGTGCGGTTGACCTCGTACCAGGTCACGAGCTGGCGCACGAGCTCCGCGAGGCCGAAGGTGAAGATGACGAAGTAGACCCCGGTCAGGCGCAGCGTCGAGAGACCCACCACGAGCGCCACCGCGACGCCGATTGCGAGCGCGGCCGCGAGCACCAGCGGCCACGGGTTGCCCTCGCCCAGCACCGCGACGACGTAGGCGCCGATGCCGAAGAACGCCACCGTGGCGAGCGACACGTAGCGCGTCGGCCCGGAAAAGAGCGCCCACGCGGTCGCGAGCACGGTGTAGTTCATGATGCTGATCGCGAGCGACAGCCGGTAGTCGTCGGCCACGAGCGGGACCGTCGCGAGGAGGGCGACCAGCGCTGCGGCGCCGGCGAGCGCGGCAGCCGCCCGGCCGCTCATCGCCCGCTCCCGCCGAACAGCCCCTGCGGCCGCGCGAGCAGCACCGCGAGAAACAGGCTGTAGGTCGCCGCGAGCGTCAGGCCGGGATCGACCCAGGTGGCGACGAACGTCTCGGCGAGTCCCAGCACCAGCCCCGCCACCAGCGCGCCGAGGAGATTGCCTACGCCGCCCATGATCACCACGATCAGCGCCTTCATCGTGAACATGACGCCGATGTTGGCGTTGAACGTGAGGAACATCGACACCAGCACGCCGCCGGCGGCGACCAGCGCCCCGCCGAGGGCGAAAGCGAGGCCCGCGGTCGCCTGCACGTCGATCGCCACCAGCCGAGCGGACTCCGGGTTCACCGCCACCGCGCGCACCGCGGTGCCGGCGCGGGTGCGCGTCAGGCCGAGGTAGAGCGCGAGGCCGATCGCCACGGCGACGCCGAACGCGAGGAGCCGGTTGACCGCCACCGTCGCGCCCAGGATCTTGACCGGAATCGCAAGGTACGCGTAGCTGTAGTAGGCGCCGCCGAAGGCGACCAGCATCACCCCCTGCACCACGAACGCGAGACCGAAGGTGGCGAGGATGGAGTCCACTTCCAGCGCGTCGCGCGTCTGCGCGCGCCGCACGAGCGGCACGAGCAGCACGCGGTAGACGAGCCAGCTCGCGGCGAAGGCGGCCGGCACCACCGCGAGCATGCCGGCGAGCGGGCTCACCCCGGCGCCGGTGAACAGCCACCAGGCGCCGAACGACGCGGCGATGAGCACCTCGCCGTAGGACAGGTTCATGATGCGCGCCACGCCGTACTGGAGCGACAGCCCCATGGCGACGAGCGCGTACATCCCTCCGAGGATCAGCCCGGAGAGCGTCGCGTCGATCAGCATTCAGCTGCTGGCGGGGCGGGGTGCCGCGCGCGCGATTGCGCCGGGGGGCGCCGCCTGCGGCCGCAGGCGGGCGGCGGGGCGCGCGCGCCCGCCGGCCGCC
>JAGVSZ010000466.1 GCA_019137045.1 Betaproteobacteria bacterium | reverse complement strand
CGACGACGACGGCCACGCTGTCGTTCGCGTCGTGCAATACGAAGTGAATCATCGGTCGCTCCTGTCGTGCCCCGCCCCATGGCCTTCCGGGGTCGTCGGGGGGCAGTATCGGGGCTCGGGCGCGGGGTCGTCAACCAAGTCATATAGATGACATGGACGAATCCGACGGACCCGGTCCACAATCGCCGCATGTCGATCGTCAGGTCCCCCGACCCCGCTCCCGGCTTCGCGCCGATCGCGCCGGATGCCGCGGGCATGCCGCTCTACCGCGCGGTCCGGCGCGCCCTGCTGCGGTCGATCGAGGAAGGGAAGCTCCCGCCGGGCGCCGCGCTGCCGAACGAGACCGACCTCGCCGCGGCGTTCGACGTCGCGGTCGGCACGCTGCGGCGCGCGGTCGACGACCTCGTCGCCGAGCACATCCTGGTGCGCCGCCAGGGGCGCGGCACCTTCGTCGCGACCCACACGCGCGACCGGTTCCTGTTCCAGTTCTTCCACGTCGAGCGCAGCGACGGACTGCGCGAGGCCCCCGCCGTCGAGCTCCTGTCGTTCGAGCGCATCCGGATGGACGAGGATGCCGCGGCGGCGCTCGCGACGCGCGCCGGCACGCCGGCATTCCAGATCGAGAACCGGCTGAAGCTCCAGGGCACGGCGGTGGTCCACGACCGGATCGTGATCCCGGCGGCGCTGTTCCGCGGCCTCACCGAGAAGCGCGTGCGCGAGCGGCCCAGCACGATCTACCACCTCTACCAGAGCGAGTTCGGCGTCACCGTCGTGCGCGCCCGCGAGCGGCTGAGCGCGGTGGCCGCCGACCGGGCGATCGCCCGCGCGCTCGGCGTGCCGCCGGGCGTGCCGGTGCTGCAGGTGCGGCGCACCGCGATCGCGCTGGGCGGCCGCCCGGTCGAGTACCGGGTGAGCACGATAGTGACGACCGCGCACGACTACGTGAACCAGCTGTCGCGACCCTCCTGATCCCGCGCTCCGCGAAAGGTGACGCCGATGCCGCGCAAGCCCGAAGACCTCCGCAGCCGCCGCTGGTTCGCCGACGCGGGCATGCGCGGGTTCGGGCATCGCCAGCGGATGCAGCAGTCGGGACTGCGCCGCGAGGACGTCGTGGGGCGGCCGATCGTCGCGATCGTCAACACCTGGAGCGATCTCTCGCCCTGCCACGCCCACCTGCGCGAGCGCGCCGAGGCGGTCAAGCGCGGCGTGCTGCTCGCCGGCGGCATGCCGCTCGAGCTGCCGGCGCTGAGCCTGGGCGAGGTGATCGTCAAGCCCACGACGATGCTCTACCGGAACCTGCTCGCGATGGAGGTCGAGGAGCTGCTCCGCTCCCACCCGGTCGACGGCGTCGTGCTGATGGCCGGTTGCGACAAGACGACGCCGGGCACCGTGATGGGCGCGATCAGCATGGGCATCCCGGCGATCTTCTGCCCCGCCGGCCCGATGCTGAACGACCGCTACCGGGGCCGCACGGTGGGCGCGGGCACGCACACGCTGATGTTCTGGGCCGACTACCAGGCCGGCCGCCTCGGCGAGGCCGAGTGGCGCGACCTCGAGGCCCGGATGACCCGCTCGCCGGGCACCTGCAACACGATGGGCACCGCGAGCACGATGACCTCGATCGTCGAGGCGCTCGGCCTCGCGCTGCCCGGCAGCACCAGCATCCCGGCCGTCGATTCCGCGCATCCGCGCATGGCCGCCGCCTGCGGCGAACGGATCGTGCAGATGATCCGGGAGGACCTCACGCCGCAGCGGATCCTGACGCGCGGCGCGTTCCTCAATGCGGTCGCCGTCCAGATGGCGCTCGGCGGCTCGACCAACGCCGCGGTCCACGTGATCGCGATGGCGCGGCGCGCCGGCGTCGAGCTCTCGCTCGCCGACCTCGACGCGGTCGCGCGCCGCGTGCCGGTGATCGCGAACCTGTTCCCCAGCGGCGAGAAGCTGATGGAGGACTTCCATTACGCGGGCGGGCTGCCCGCGCTGATGAACGTCATCCGCGATCACCTGTCGCTCGGCGAGCTCACGGTCACCGGCGCGGCGCTGCGCGCGCAGCTCGACGGCCGCGAAGTGCTCGATCCCGACGTGATCCGGCCGCTCGACGCGCCGGTGAGCCCGCGCCCGGCGCTCGCGGTCCTGCGCGGGAATCTCGCGCCCCAGGGCGCGGTGATCAAGCCCAGCGCCGCAAGCCCGACGCTGATGCGGCACCGCGGACGCGCGATCGTGTTCGACGGCCCGCAGGGGATGGCCGCGGCGCTCGCCGACCCCGCGTTCGACGGCGACGAGAGCTCGGTGATCGTGCTGCGCAATGCGGGGCCGGTCGGCGCGCCCGGGATGCCCGAGTGGGGCAACCTTCCGATCCCGAAGAACCTCCTGCAGCGCGGCGTGCGCGACATGGTCCGGATCTCGGACGCGCGCATGAGCGGCACCCACTACGGCACCTGCGTGCTGCACGTGTCGCCCGAGAGCGCGGTCGGCGGGCCGCTCGCGCTCGTCCGCGACGGCGACACGATCGAGCTCGACGTCGAGGCGCGCAGGCTCGAGCTCCTGGTCGACGAGGCGGAGCTCGCGCGCCGGCGCGCGGCGGGGCGGCCGCCGGCGGCGGCGTACGCGCGCGGCTACACGCGGCTCTACCAGGAGCACGTGACGCAGGCGCACGAAGGGTGCGACTTCGACTTCCTGGCCGGCACGGCGCCCACGCCCGAGCCGGCCATCTACTAAAGGCCGCTCGCGCGGAACCCCCGATGAACGCGTTCCACCGACTGCTGTCCGACCGGGCGACGAAGACGCCGATCGGCACCTGGGTGATGTCCGCGAGCCCGATCGTCGCCGAGGCGGTCGGGACCGCGGGCTTCGACTGGGGCGTGCTCGACATGGAGCACACGCCGATCGACCTGATGGGACTCGTGCACCTGCTGCAGGCGGCCGGCAACACGCCGATGGTGCCGGTCGTGCGCGTGCCCTGGAACGACACGGTCACCGTGAAGCGCGTGCTCGACGCGGGCGCGCAGACACTGCTGTTCCCGTTCGTGCAGGACGGCGGCGAGGCGGCACGGGCCGTGGCCGCGACGCGCTACCCGCCCGAGGGCGTGCGCGGGATGGCGGGCATGAGCCGCGCCTCGCGCTTCGGCACGACGCCCGATTTCCTGCGGGGCGCGAACCGGACGATCGGCGTCGTGCTGCAGCTGGAAACC
>JAGVSZ010000304.1 GCA_019137045.1 Betaproteobacteria bacterium | reverse complement strand
CGCGCGACCTCGACGTCGCTGAGGTCGGGGTTCCCGCCGCGCGGCGGCATGGCGCGAATGCCCTTGATGGCATCCTTCACGAGCGTGTCCATGCCTTCCTTGATGAGCGGCGACCAGGCCGCCTTGTCGCCGGTCTTGGGCGCGCCGGCTGCGCCGCTGCCGTGGCAGACCGAGCAGACGGCCTTGTACACTTCCTCGCCGCTCTTCGCGGCGCGCGCGCCGCCCGCCGGCGCTGCGTCCGCGAACTCGACGCGCGCGACCGGCTGGATGCGCCGCACGATGGTGTCCGGATCCGCGGTGGTCTGCGCGGCGCGATAGCCCGAGATCACGAACTGCACGAGGAGGATCAGCCCGACCACCGGGATGACGAACGCCAGCACCGTGACGACCACGAGCTGCATCGGGGTCTTGATCGGCGAGGAATGCGCGTGCTCGTAGCCTTGATCTTTCATCGGGTCGGCGCCTGGGCGGAACGGAATCGGAGGTGGGCGGCGATTATAGCCGCGCCCCCCCTTGCGGTAAAATCCCGCCGCTCTCTCCCGCGCGCCCGTAGCTCAGTTGGATAGAGTGTTGGTTTCCGAAGCCAAAGGTCGCAGGTTCGACTCCTGCCGGGCGCGCCACCGCTATCGCCGGCTCCAGTCGGCGCGCGCAGCGCGCGCGGCCGCCGCGCACAGGCCTTCCCCATGAGCACCCGCCCCTTCCGCATCCTCGGCCTGCAGCAGATCGCGCTCGGCGGTCTCGACAAGGGGCGGCTCGCGCGGCTCTGGGTCGAGCTGCTCGGCGTGCCGGTGACGGGCAACTACCGCAGCGAGCGCGAGAACGTGGACGAGGACATCCTCGCCCTCGGGACCGGCGCGCACAAGGTCGAGGTCGACCTGATGCAGCCGCTCGACGCGGCCAGCAAGCCCGCGGTGCACGAGACGCCGCTCAACCACGTCGGACTCTGGGTGGACGACCTGCCGCGGGCGATGGAGTGGCTGGCCGCGCAGGGCGTGCGCTTCGCGCCCGGCGGCATCCGGCGCGGCGGCGCGGGCTACGACATCTGCTTCATCCACCCGCGGGCGAGCGACGCGTTCCCGATCGCCGGCGAGGGCGTGTTGATCGAGCTCGTGCAGGCGCCGCCCGAAGTGATCGCCGCGCTCGGGCGCTGAGTGCGGCCGCAGTCGCGGCGGGGTTCGACTACGAGGCGTGGTTCGGGCGGATTGCGTGGGATCCGAACGTGAAGTTCACGGCGAACGGCATGCTGCGCTGCGCGATCGGCGTGCGATTCCAGCGCGCCGCGACGCGCCCTACCGGAACTCCACGATCGGCTGATCGACCGCGAGGCTGTCGCCGGCCTTGGCGAGGAGCTGCTTGACCACCGCGTCGCTCTCGGCGCGCAGGACGTTTTCCATCTTCATCGCCTCGATCACCGCGAGTTTCTCGCCCGCCCGCACCTGCTGGCCGGCCGCGACCGTGACCTCGCGCAGGAGGCCCGGCATGGGCGAGAGCAGGAAGCGCGACAGGTCGGGCGGGGGCTTGCGCGGCATGAGCGCGTGCAGCTCCGCCGCGCGCGCGGTGAGCACCATCACGTCCACCTGGGTGCCGCGGTGGAAGAGACGGTAGACGAGGTTGCGCCGCTCCACCTGCAGGCAGATCTCGCGCCCGTTGACCGTGCCGCGGAAGAGCGGGTGCCCGAACGCCCAGTCCGAGAGGACGGTGTAGGCCTCGCCCCGGTAGGCGACGTGCTGGCCGCCCGCGATGTTGGACACCGTGACCGGGTGGTGCGCGCCGTCGAGGATCACCACCCAGTCGGGGCCCACCCTGCGCTCGTGGCCGCGCAGCTGGCCGTTGATGCCCGCGGCGCGGTCCATGTAGCGGCGGTGCAGCACGGCCGCGACGCACACCAGCAGCGCCGGGTCGTCGTGCGGGACGTCCTCGCTGCGGAAGCCGTGCGGATACTCCTCGGCGATGAAGCCGGTGTTGAACCGCCCCGCCACGAAGCGCGGGTGCTGCATGAGCGCCGCCTGGAAGGGGATGTTGGTCGACACCCCGCGGATGACGAAGGCGTTGAGCGCCTCGCGCATGCGCGCGATCGCCTGGTCGCGCGTGGCGCCGTGGGCGACGAGCTTCGCGATCATCGAGTCGTAGTGCATCGAGATCTCGCCGCCCTCGTACACGCCGGTGTCCACGCGCACCATGCCGGGAAGCTCGGCCGGCGGCATGTACTTCACCAGGCGCCCGATCGAGGGCAGGAAGCCGCGGAAGGGGTCCTCGGCGTTGATGCGGCACTCGATCGCCCAGCCGTCCAGCCGCAGGTCCTCCTGCGCGTACGCCAGCCGCTCGCCGGCGGCGACGCGGATCATCTGCTCGACCAGGTCGAGCCCGGTGATCATCTCGGTCACCGGGTGCTCGACCTGCAGGCGCGTGTTCATCTCCAGGAAGTAGAAGCGCGCGTCGGCGCCGACCACGAACTCGACCGTGCCCGCGGACTGGTAGTCGACCGCGCGCGCGAGCGCGACCGCCTGCTCGCCCATCGCCCGGCGCGTGCGCGCGTCGAGGAAGGGCGAGGGCGCCTCCTCGATCACCTTCTGGTGGCGGCGCTGGATCGAGCACTCGCGCTCCCACAGGTACAGGCAGCTGCCGTGCGCGTCGCCGAGCACCTGGATCTCGATGTGGCGCGGCTCGACGATGAACTTCTCGATGAACACCCGGTCGTCGCCGAACGCGGCCGTCGCCTCGTTGCGGCAGCTCTGGAAGCCCTCGCGGCACTCGTCGTCGTTCCACGCGACGCGCAGACCCTTGCCGCCGCCGCCCGCCGAGGCCTTGATCATCACCGGGTAGCCGATGCCGCGCGCGATCTCCACCGCCTGCCCGGCGCTCTCGATGACGTCGGTGTAGCCGGGGATGGTGTTGACGTTCGCGGCGAGCGCGAGCTTCTTGGAGGCGATCTTGTCGCCCAGCGCCCGGATCGACCCCGCCTTCGGCCCGATGAAGACGATGCCGTTCTTCTCCAGCAGGTCGCAGAACGCGGCGTTCTCGGACAGGAAGCCGTACCCGGGGTGGACCGCTTCCGCGCCGCTGTCCTGCGCCGCCCGCAGGATGCGGTCCATCGCGAGGTAGCTGCTCGCCGACGGCGGCGGCCCGATCGGCACCGCCCGGTCGGCGAGCGCGACGTGGCGCGCGGCGCGGTCGGCCTCGGAGTAGACCGCGACCGTCTCGATGCCCATCTGCCGCGCGGTGCGGATCACGCGGCAGGCGATCTCGCCGCGGTTCGCGATCAGGATTCGCTTGAACATTCGTCCTCGGCGGCCGCGGGGCCGCTCCTCCCCTACAGCGGAATGTTCCCGTGCTTGCGCCACGGGTTGTCGAGCTTCTTCTCGCGCAGCATCGCGAGCGAGCGGCAGATGCGCTTGCGCGTCTCGTGCGGCATGATCACGTCGTCGATGAAGCCGCGGCTGCCCGCGACGAACGGGTTGGCGAACTTCCGCCGGTACTCCTCGGTGCGCGCGGCGATCTTGTGCGGGTCGGCGAGGTCCTTGCGGAAGATGATCTCGACCGCGCCCTTGGGGCCCATCACCGCGATCTCCGCCGACGGCCACGCGAAGTTGACGTCGCCGCGCAGGTGCTTGGAGCTCATGACGTCGTAGGCGCCGCCGTAGGCCTTGCGCGTGATCACGGTCACCTTCGGGACGGTGGCCTCGGCGTAGGCGTACAGCAGCTTCGCGCCGTGCTTGATGATCCCGCCGTACTCCTGCGCGGTGCCGGGCATGAAGCCGGGCACGTCGACGAAGGTGATGAGCGGGATGTTGAACGCGTCGCAGAAGCGCACGAAGCGCGCCGCCTTGATCGAGCTCCTGATGTCGAGGCAGCCGGCGAGCACGAGCGGCTGGTTGGCGACGATGCCGACGGTGGCGCCTTCCATGCGCCCGAACCCGATGACGATGTTGCGCGCGTAGTCGGGCGCGAGCTCGAGGAAGTCGGTGTCGTCGACCACCTTGAACACGAGCTCCTTGATGTCGTACGCGCTGTTCGGGTTGTCGGGCACGAGCGTGTCGAGCGAGTAGTCGAGCCGGTCGGCGCCGTCGGTGGTGGGACGCACCGGCGGCTTCTCGCGGTTGTTGGGCGGCAGGAAGTTCACCAGCCGCCGCACCATCACCAGCGCCTCGACGTCGTTGTCGAACGCGCGGTCGGCGACCCCCGACCGGGTCGAGTGCGTCACCGCGCCGCCGAGCTCCTCCGCGGTGACCTCCTCGTGCGTGACCGTCTTCACCACTTCCGGCCCGGTGACGAACATGTACGAGGTGTCCTTCACCATGACGATGAAGTCGGTCATCGCCGGCGAGTACACCGCGCCGCCCGCGCACGGGCCCATGATGACCGAGATCTGGGGAATGACGCCGGAGGCGAGGACGTTGCGCTGGAAGACGTCGGCGTACCCGCCGAGCGAGGCCACGCCCTCCTGGATGCGCGCGCCGCCCGAGTCGTTCAGCCCGATCACCGGCGCGCCGGTCTTCAGCGCGTGGTCCATGATCTTGCAGATCTTCTCCGCGTGCGCCTCGGACAGCGCGCCGCCGAACACGGTGAAGTCCTGGCTGAAGACGAACACCAGCCGGCCGTTGACCGTGCCGTACCCGGTCACGACCCCGTCGCCGGGGACCTTCTGCTCGCCCATCCCGAAGTCGGCGCAGCGATGCTCGACGAACATGTCCCATTCCTCGAACGAGTCGGGGTCGAGCAGCAGCTCGATGCGCTCGCGCGCGGTGAGCTTGCCCTTCGCGTGCTGCGCCTCGATGCGCTGCTCGCCCCCGCCCAGCCGCGCGGCGGCGCGCTTCTCGTCGAGCTGCCTGATGATGTCGTGCATCCGTCCTCCCCTGCCGCAGCGCTAGTCCCGCGCGGCCGCGAGCAGCCGCGCCGCCGCCCCGGCCGGCGTGATTGTCCCCTCAGCGAGCGCGGCCTGCACCGCGGCGAGGTCCGCCTTCACCGCCGGATGCCGGTAGAAGCGCGAGCGCAGCTCGTGCTCGACGAGCGCGGTCATCCAGTCGAGCGTCTGGCGTCGCCGCCGCGCCGCCGCCGCGCCGCTCGCGGCCGCCGCCGCGCGGAAGCGCTCCGCCTCGCCCCAGAACGCCTCCAGCCCGGCGCCGGTGAGCGCGCTCACGGCGAGCACCGGCGCCGACCAGGGCGCCTCCCGCGGCCGCAGCAGCGAGAACGCGTTCGCGATCTGGGTGCGGGCGAGCTCCGCCGCCTCCGGGTCGAGGTCGGCCTTGTTCACCGCCACCAGGTCCACCAGCTCGACGATGCCGCGCTTGATCGCCTGCAGGTCGTCGCCGGCGTTCGGGAGCGCGAGCAGCACGAAGAAGTCGGTCATCCCGGCGACCGCGATCTCGGACTGCCCGACGCCGACCGTCTCCACGATCGTGACGTCGTAGCCCGCCGCCTCGCACAGCGCGAGCGCCTCGCGCGTCCGGTGCGCGACCCCGCCGAGCGTGCCGCCCGACGGGCTCGGGCGGATGAACGCGGCCGGATCGCGCGCGAGGCGCGCCATGCGCGTCTTGTCGCCCAGGATGGAGCCGCCCGAGACCGCGCTCGTCGGATCGACCGCCAGCACGGCCACGCGGTGACCGCGCGCGGTGAGGAAGAGCCCGAGCTGCTCGATGAACGTCGACTTGCCGGCGCCGGGCGCGCCGCTGATGCCGATGCGGAAGCTGCCCCCGGTGCGCGGCAGCAGCGCCTCGAGCAGCGCCGCCGCGCGCGCCTGGTGGTCGCGCCGCGAGGATTCGACGAGGGTGATCGCCTGCGCCAGCGCACGCGGGGCGCGCGCGACGACGCCCTCCGCGAGCCGGCGGTCGGCGGGGTCGAGGGGCTCGGGGGCGGGTGCCGCGCGCTTGTGGACCGGCATCCGCGCGCCGATCAGAGCGCGCCTGCGGCGACGCGGGCGCCGCGGATGGCCTTGAGCGTGGTCCGCGCGGCCTCCGCGATCACGGTGCCGGGGCCGAAGACCGCGGCGACGCCGGCGGCCTTCAGGAAGTCGTAGTCCTGCTGCGGGATCACCCCGCCGACCACGACGACGATCTCGGGCGCGCCCTGCTCGCGCAGCGCCTGCACGAGCGCCGGCACGAGCGTCTTGTGCCCGGCCGCCAGCGTCGACACCCCCACCGCGTGCACGTCGTTCTCGATCGCCTGGCGCGCGGCTTCCTCCGGGGTCTGGAAGAGCGGCCCGATGTCGACGTCGAAGCCGAGGTCGGCGAAGGCGGTGGCGATGACCTTGGCGCCGCGGTCGTGCCCGTCCTGGCCGACCTTCGCCACCAGGATGCGCGGACGCCTGCCCTCCGCCGCCTCGAACTCGCCGACCTCGCCCTGCAGCGCCCGCCACCCCGAGTCGTGCAGGAAGGCGGCGCCGTACACCCCGGACACGGTCTGCGCCTGCGCCTGGTAGCGGCCCCAGACCTTCTCGAGGGCCTCGCTCACCTCGCCGACGGTCGCGCGGGCGCGGACCGCCCCGATCGCGAGGTCGAGGAGGTTGCCCGCGCCGGTGCGCGCCGAGTCGGTCAGCGCCGCAAGCGCGGCCGCGACCGCGCGCGCGTCGCGCCTCGCCTTGACCTCGCGGAGCCGCCGGACCTGCGCCTCGCGCACCGCCGTGTTGTCGATCTCGCGGATCGGGATCGGCTCCTCCGCGGCGAGCGGGTACTTGTTGACGCCGACGATGACGTCCTCCCCGCGGTCGATGCGGGCCTGCTTCTCGGCGGCGCACGCCTCGATGCGCAGCTTCGCCCAGCCCGACTGCACCGCCTTGGTCATGCCGCCGAGCCGCTCCACCTCCTCGATGATCGTCCAGGCCTTGTCGGCCATGTCCTGGGTGAGCTTCTCCATCATGTAGGAGCCCGCCCACGGATCGACCACCGCGGTGACGTGCGTTTCCTCCTGGATGATGAGCTGGGTGTTGCGCGCGATGCGCGCCGAGAAATCGGTCGGCAGCGCGATCGCCTCGTCGAACGAGTTGGTGTGCAGCGACTGCGTGCCGCCGAACACCGCCGCCAGCGCCTCGATGGTCGTGCGCACGATGTTGTTGTAGGGGTCCTGCTCGGTGAGCGACCAGCCCGAGGTCTGCACGTGCGTGCGCAGCATGAGCGAGCGCGCGCTCTTCGGTTGAAACGCTTTCATCATCCGCCACCACAGCAGGCGGGCGGCGCGCAGCTTGGCGACCTCGAGGTAGAAGTTCATCCCGACGTTGAAGAAGAACGACAGGCGCCCGGCGAACTCGTCCACGTCGAGCCCGCGCGCGAGCGCCGCGCGCACGTACTCGCGCCCGTCGGCGAGCGTGAAGGCGAGCTCCAGGGCCTGCGTCGCGCCCGCCTCCTGGATGTGGTAGCCGGAGATCGAGATCGAGTTGAACTTCGGCATGTGGCGCGCGGTGTGCTCGATGATGTCGGCCACGATGCGCATCGACGGCTCGGGCGGGTAGATGTAGGTGTTGCGGACCATGAACTCCTTGAGGATGTCGTTCTGGATGGTCCCGGAGAGCGCGGCCTGCGCGACGCCCTGCTCCTCGCCCGCGACGATGTAGCCGGCGAGCACCGGCAGCACCGCGCCGTTCATGGTCATCGAGACCGAGACGCGGTCGAGCGGGATGCCGTCGAAGAGCACCTTCATGTCCTCGACCGAGTCGATCGCCACGCCCGCCTTGCCGACGTCGCCGCCCACGCGCGGGTGGTCGGAGTCGTAGCCGCGGTGGGTCGCGAGGTCGAAGGCGACCGACACGCCCTGCTGGCCGGCGGCGAGGTTGCGCCGGTAGAAGGCGTTCGACTCCTCCGCGGTGGAGAACCCCGAGTACTGCCGGATCGTCCACGGCCGCACCGCGTACATCGTGGCCTGCGGCCCGCGCACGAACGGCTCGAAGCCGGGCAGCGTGTTCGCGTGCGGCAGGCCCTCCAGGTCCGCGGCGGTGTAGAGCGCCTTCACCTCGATGCCTTCCGGCGTGCGCCAGACGAGCCGGCCGGGCGAGCCCGCGGCCTTCGCGGCCGCCTGGTGCCAGTCGTCGAGGGAAGGGCGCTGGGGGGTGGGGTCGTTCATGACGGTCGCCTCCGGGCCGGGGTCGCGGCACCATGCGGGAGGGTGTGCCCGGCCATTGTAAGGTAAGCAGGAACGGCGCCGGTCGCGGCGGCGGGACGCTGGCAGTATGCTTCGCCGCTCCGGAACGGCGATGGAGGCGAGGGCGCGTCCGCGCGCGGCTCGAGGGACAGGGGTGACGATCGTCAACATCGAGGACTTGCGCCGCCGCGCGCGCCGCCGCCTGCCGAAGGTGGTGTTCGACTTCATCGACGGCGGGGCGCAGGACGAGACCACGCTGCGCGCGAACCGCGCCGACTTCGGGGCGTGGGAGCTGCTGCCCAAGATGCTGGTCGACGTCTCGCGCCGCAGCCTCGCGACGACCGTCCTCGGACGCGCGATCTCGCTGCCGGTGATGATCGCCCCGACCGGGATGAGCGGCCTGGCGACGCCGCGCGGCGAGCTGCACGCCGCGCGCGCGGCGCAGGCGGCGGGCACGATCTACTGCCTGAGCACGCCCGCGACCTGCAGCATCGAGGAGGTCGCCGCGGCCACCGGCGAGCCGTTCTGGTTCCAGCTCTACGTCATGCGCGATCGCGGCGCCACCCGCGCGATGGTCGAGCGCGCCGCGGCGGCGAAGTGCGGCGCGCTCGTCCTCACGATCGACCTCGCGCTCCAGGGCCTGCGCGAGCGCGACGCGTACAACGGGTTCACCGTCCCGCCGCGCGTGACCGCGCGCAACCTGCTCGAGGTGCTCGCGCGCCCGCGCTGGATCGCCGACATGGTGCGCGGGCCGCGCCTGACCTTCGCCAATTTCACCGACGCGACCAGCGCCGGCGGCGGCTTCATCAACCTCGGCAAGCACATCAACGCGCAGTTCGACCAGTCGGTGACCTGGAAGGACGTCGAGTGGCTGCGTTCGGTCTTTCCCGGGCCGCTCGTGCTCAAGGGCGTGCTCACGGCGCGCGACGCGCAGCTCGCCGCCGCGCACGGCGCCGCGGCGGTGATCGTCTCGAACCACGGCGCCCGCCAGCTCGACCACGTGCCCTCGTCGATCCGGGCGCTGCCCGAGGTGGTGGAGGCGGTGGGTGACCGGGTCGAGGTGTACTGCGACAGCGGCGTGCGGCGCGGCACCGACATCGCGAAGGCGCTCGCGCTCGGCGCGCGCGCGGTGCTGGTCGGGCGGCCGATCCTCTACGGCATGGGCGCGCTCGGGCCGCCGGGCGCGGCGCGGGCGCTGGAGATCCTGCGCGCGGAGCTCGACAACACGCTGGCGCTCCTCGGCGCGCCGTCGCCCGCGGCGCTAGACTCCTCGTTCGTCCGCCGCCGCTAGTCCCGCGGCGCGCCCGCGCCAGGAGCCGCCCATGCGTCTTGCCCTCCTCGTCTTCGCCGCGCTCCCGCTGCTCGTCCACGCCGGCGGCTCGAACTACGGCGTGAAGCCGGGCGCCAGGGACCTGACCGGCAAGATCTCGGAGTGGCCGGTGCCCACGCCCAAGTTCGCGCGCGACCCGGCGATCGGCCCCGACGGCAACATCTACATCGCGGTGATGCAGGGCAACCGCATCGCGCGCTTCGACCCCCGCACGCAGCAGTTCACCGAGTGGGAGCTGCCGGCGAACGCCCGGCCTCACGGCCTGGTCGTCGACGCGAAGAACATCGTCTGGTACACCGGCAACGGCAACGGCACGATCGGCGCGCTCGATCCGCGCTCGGGCCGCGTCCTGGAGCACAAGGTGCCCGCGGGCGGCGACCCGCACACGCTCGTGATCGCCGAAGACGGGATCATCTGGTTCACCGTGCAGGGCGGCGGGCGGATCGGACGCCTCGATCCGCGCAGCTCGCGCATCACCGAGTACAAGACCTCGGGCAATCCGTACGGCCTCGCTCTCGACAAGCAGGGCAACGTCTGGTTCTGCCGCTTCGGCGCCGATTCGCTCGGACGGCTCGACCCGAAGAGCGGCGACATCACCACGCTTCCGACCGGGCCGGGCTCGCGCCCGCGCCGCATCGCGGCCGCGCCCGACGGCACGCTGTGGGTGACCTACTACGGCAACGGCAAGCTCGGCCAGGTCGACCCGGTCGCGCGCAAGGTCGTGCGCGAGGTGGACCTGCCCGCCGGTGCCGCCGGCGGGCCGTACGCCGTGACGGTCGATGCGCGCGGGCGCGTCTGGGCGAACGAGATCCAGACCGACACGGTGGCCCTGTTCGACCCGGCCACGCTGCAGGTCCGCGTGTTCAAGCTTCCGTCATCCGGCGTGGGCATCCGCAAGGCGATCGTCGACGGCGAGGGGCGCTACTGGTACATGGGCAGCCACAACGGGCGGCTCGGGGTGATCGAGTAGCCTCCGGCCGCCGGGGTTGACCTGGATCAGGGGGTGGCGGGTCCGGGACGCGGTAGACTTGGCGCCCCCGAAAGCGAGGAGGCTCCGATGATACGCAAGACCCTGGCCGCCGCTGCGCTCGCGCTGCTCGCGGCCCCGGCGTTCGCGCAGTACCCCACCAAGCCGGTCACCATGATCGTGCCGTTCTCGGCCGGCGGCCCGACCGACACGGTCGCGCGCTCGATCGGGGTCGCGATGCAGAACGTGCTGAAGCAGTCGGTGATCGTCGAGAACGTGGGCGGGGCCGGCGGCACGATCGGCGTCGGGCGCGCCGCCAAGGCGAGCCCGGACGGGTACACGATCCTGCTGCATCACATCGGCATGGCGACCGCGCCGACGCTCTACCGCAAGCTCACGTTCGACCCGCTCAAGGACTTCGAGTACATCGGCGAGGTCACCGACGTGCCGATGACGATGATCGCCCGCGGGAACTTCCCGGCCAAGGACTTCAAGGAGTTCCTCGCCTACGTGAAGGCGAACAAGTCGAAGGTCTCGTACGGCAACGCGGGCCTCGGTTCCGCCTCGCACCTGTGCGGCCTGCTCTTCTTCAGCACCATCCAGACCGACGTCACGACGGTGCCCTACAAGGGCACCGGGCCCGCGATGAACGATCTCCTCGGCGGGCAGATCGACTTCATGTGCGACCAGACGACCAACACCACCTCCCAGATCAAGAGCGGCAAGGTCAAGGCCTACGCGGTGACGACGCCGAAGCGCGTTCCCGCGCTCCCGAACCTCCCGACCTTGCAGGAAGAGGGGCTGAAGGGATTCGACGTGGGGGTCTGGCACGCGCTGTATGCGCCCAAGGGCACGCCCAAGGCGGCCCTCGACAAGCTGAACGAGGCGCTCGTCCACGCGCTCAAGGACGAGGGCGTCAACAAGCGCTTTGCCGAGCTCGGCACCGAGCCGGTGCCGCCCGAGAAGGCGACCCCGGCGTACCTCCAGAAGCACCTCGCGGCGGAGATCGCCAAGTGGGGGCCGATCATCAAGGCGGCGGGGCAGTACGCCGACTGACGGCGGCGCACCCCGACCCGGGCCCCGCAGCGCTCCTGCGGGGCTTTTCGTTTCCGGCGCACGACCCCGCGCCGCGCGCGCGGTGCGCCGGCCGGCCGGCCTCAACGGCGCAGGAAGTCGAGCAGCGGCCCCTCCACCGTGCCCGGGGCCTCCTCGGGAATGAAGTGGCCGCACTCGACCTGGAACCCGCGCACGTCGCTCGCGTAGCGCCGCCAGGTCTGCAGCGGGTCCGGCTTCCCCTGGCCGGCGAAGGTCGCGGCCCAGACCACGAGCACCGGGCAGTCGATGGTGCGCCCCGCGTCGAGATCGGCGCGGTCGTGGGCGTCGTCGAGGGCGGCGCCGGCGCGGTAGTCGGCGCAGCTCGCCGCGATCACCTCGGGCCGCCGGAAGCAGCGCTTGTACTCCGGCAGCGCGTCGGCGAGCGCCTTGAAGTCGCGCGCCCACCTGCGGCACAGCGACTCCACCCAGAAATCCGGGTCGGCGCCGATCAGCTTCTCCGGCATGCCGCCGGGCTGCGCGAGGAAGCCCCAGTGGAAGGCGTTGAGCGCGAACGCCCGGTTGGCGCCCTCCCACATCGCCCCGGTGGGGACGATGTCGAACGTCGCGAGCTTGCGCACGCGCTCGGCGTGATCGAACGCCATGCGGTAGCCGATGCGCGCGCCGCGGTCGTGGCCGACGACGAGGAAGCGCTCGTGGTTCAGGGCGCGCATCAGCGCGACCAGGTCGGCCGCCAGCGCGCGCTTCGAGTAGCGCGACGAGGAGGGATCGGGCGCGGGCGCATCGCTGTCGCCGTAGCCCTTGAGGTCCGGGGCGATCACCGTGAACTCGCGCGCGAGCGCCGGCGCGAGGTGGCGCCACATCAGGTGCGTCTGCGGGTAGCCGTGCAGCAGGAGGACGGCGGGCCCCTCGCCGCCCTCGCACACGTTGAACGAGACCCCCGCGGCGACGACGCGGCGCTGGGTGAGGCCCTGGATCATCGTCGCGGTGGGAGCGACGGCGCGCGCTAGACGCCGTGCTTCCGGAACCAGGCGAGCATGCGCTTCCAGCCGTCCTCGGCGGCCTCCTTGCGGTAGGTGGGGCGGTAGTCGGCGTTGAACCCGTGCGGCATGTCCGGGTAGACGTGGATGATCGACTCCTTGTCCTTGCCGAACGCGAGCAAGCCCGCACGCAGCCGCTCCACCTGCTCGAGCGGGATGCCCTGGTCGGCGCCGCCGTAGAGCCCGAGCACCGGCGCGTTCAGCTTGTCGGTGATGTCCATCGGCGTCGTGGTGATCGCGCCGCCGGTGCCGAGGCCGCCGTACCAGGAGACGCCGGCGTCGATGTTCTTGTTGTGCGCGGTGTACATCCACACCATGCGCCCGCCGCGGCAGAAGCCGGTGATACCCAGGCGCTTCACGTTCGCCTTCGGCTGCTTCTCCGCCCAGCGCACCGTCGCGTCCAGGTCGGCGAACGCCTGCTCGTCGGTGAGCTTGTTGGCGCCGGCGATGACTTCCTTGATGTCGGTCATCGCCGCCAGGTTGCCGATCTTCCAGTACGGCTCGTTGGCCACCGCGAAGTAGCCCGCTTTGGCGAGGCGGCGGACGACGTCCTTGATGTGCTCGTGCACGCCCCAG
>JAGVSZ010000262.1 GCA_019137045.1 Betaproteobacteria bacterium | reverse complement strand
CGACCTACATCGCCGAGCCGCCGTTCTTCGACGGTTTCGGCATGCAGCCCGGCAAGCCGGCGGCGATCGCCGGGGCGCGCATCCTCGGCATCTTCGGCGACTCGGTCACCACCGACCACATCAGCCCGGCCGGCTCGATCAAGCCGACCTCGCCCGCCGGCGTGTACCTGCTGGAGCACGACGTGCCGGTCGCGGACTTCAACTCCTACGGCGCGCGGCGCGGGAACCACGAGGTGATGATGCGCGGCACGTTCGCGAACGTGCGCATCAAGAACCTGATGCTGCCGGCGCGGGCCGACGGCTCGCGCGTCGAGGGCGGCCTCACCCTGTACCAGGGCGAGCAGCTCCCGATCTACGACGCGGCGATGAAGTACCTCGCCGCCGGCACGCCGACGGTGGTGTTCGGCGGCGAGGAGTACGGCACCGGCAGCTCGCGCGACTGGGCGGCGAAGGGCACGCAGCTGCTGGGCGTGAAGGCGGTGATCGCGCGCAGCTTCGAGCGCATCCACCGCTCCAACCTGGTCGGCATGGGGGTGCTGCCGCTGCAGTTCCTCGGCAACGACTCGGCGCAGTCGCTCGGCCTGAAGGGCGACGAGACGATCGACGTGCTCGGGCTGGACGACATCCGGCCGCAGCAGGAGCTCACGCTGGCGATCCGGCGCGCGGACGGGTCGCGGCAGGAAGTCAAGGTCCGCTCGCGCATCGACACCGCGATCGAGGTCGACTACTACCGGCACGGCGGCATCATGCCGTACGTGCTCAGGGATCTCCTCGCAAAGGCGGCTTAGCCGGCTCGCGGCAGCCGCCCCGCGGGCTAGTGGTGGTGGTCGCCCGGCCCGTGCGCGTGGCCGTGGGCGATCTCCTCGGGCGACGCGGGCCGCACCGCGAGGACCGTCGCGCGGAACTCGATCTCCTGCCCGGCGAGCGGATGGTTGCCGTCGAGCGTGATCTCCGACTCGGTGACCTGCACGACGCGGAAGGCCATCGGGTGGCGCTCGTCGCCCGCGGCCGTCTCTCCCCGCACCTGCATGCCGACCTTCGGTCTGCCCCCGAACTTCGCGCGCGGCTCGACGCGCACCAGCGCGGCATCGCGCGCGCCGAAGGCGTCGGCGGCCGCGAGCCGCACGCGCACCTTCTCGCCGACGTCCTTGCCGGCGAGCGCCTCCTCGACGCGCGGGAAGATCCCCTGGTAGCCGCCGTGCAGGTAGTAATAGGGGCTCTTCCCCCGCTCCACCAGCGCGCCTTTCGCGTCGAGCATCTCGAACTTCAGCGCGACGACGCTGTTCCTGATGATCTTCACTGCGCGGCCCTCCGCCGGGCAAAGGCGCGATGATACGCGCGCGCGCCGCAGGCCCGTAGAATCGCCGCCGCCATGCCCGCACCCGCCACCTGCGCCCCGCGCAGCCTCGCGATCGACGCCGCGCTGCGCGCGTTCCTCGCCCCGGACGCCGATCCCGCGCGGTTCTTCGCGTTCTTCGACCGCCGCCGGCAGGTCGACTTCTTCGCCGACAGCGGCATCCTGGCGAGCGCCGGGTTCCTGCCCGAGCTCGCGCGGCGCATCACCGAGCGCGTGCTGCCGCCGGTGCGCGACCGCGCCTCGCTCAAGGACGCGGTGGGCATCGTCTTCCACGGCCGGCACGACCTCGCCTGGCTGAACGCGCTCCCGGAGGCGCTGAACCGCCGCTTCTGGGCCATCGTCCAGCCGGTCGCCGGCCCGGACGCCGGGCTGCCGCGCAACGTGACCGAGCAGATGCTCGAGGCGCTGCTCGTGGTCTCGCACCGGGTGAGCGCGCTCGGCCTGGAGCCGGAGCTCGCGCGCAACCACCCCGATCTCCTCCAGCGCGAGTCGCCGTTCATCGCGCAGAGCGTGGAGGCGGCGCGGTTCGTGGACGGCTGCCGGCGCGCGCTCGACGACCCCGCGTCCCCGCACGAGGACGAGCGCCACCTCGTCGTGCTCGTCGAGCAGTGCCGCGCGGTGCTCACCCGCGTGCGGCGCACCGCCCTCACCCGCGGCGCGAGCCTCAGCCTCACCTACCTGCTGGTGCGGCTGTGGCAGAGCCTGCGCCGCATCGAGGCGCTCGCCGCGGTGCTCGGCGCGCAGTTCCGGCCCGCGGCGGCCGACGCGGCCGCCGCGCAGTGGTCCGACCTCATGCGCACCGCGTTCCGCGCCGAGCTCGAGCGCGGCAGCGTCCGCCGGCACTTCACGCGCCTCGTCGGGCTGCTCGCGCTGCGCGTGACCGACAACGCCGCCCAGACCGGCGAGCACTACGTCGCCGAGACGCGCAGCCAGTACGCCGCGATGTGGCGCTCCGCGATGGGCGCCGGGCTGATCATCGCCGTCATGGCGCTCGACAAGATCTTCGCCGCGAAGCTCGGCTGGGCGCCGCTCAACCAGGCGTTCGTGTACAGCATGAACTACGCGCTCGGGTTCGTGCTGATCTACCTCCTGCACTGCACGGTGGCGACGAAGCAGCCGGCGATGACCGCGCAGACGATCGCGGCGAGCGTGAGCGAGGACTACACCGCGCGCGGCGACCTCGGGCGGATCGTGGACCTGGTCGCGGCGGTGGCGCGCACGCAGCTCGCCGCCATTCTCGGCAACGTGACGGTGGCGCTCCCGACCGCGCTCGCGCTCGGGTGGGCGCTCGGCGCCCGGAAGGGGGCGCCGTTCGTCGACGCCGAAAAGGCGCACGCCCTGCTCGCGGATCTCGACCCGCTCAGGAGCCTCGCGCTCCTGCACGCGGCGGTGGCCGGGGTGTGGCTGTTCGTGTCCGGGCTCATCTCCGGGTGGGTGGACAACTGGACCGTGTACGAGCGCGTCCCGGAGCGGATCGCGCGCCTCGGCTGGCTGCGCGCGCTCCTCGGGGTGCGGCGGGCGCAGGCGTTCGCCGGCTACGTCGGCCGCAACCTCGGCGGGATCGCCGGCAACTTCCTGTTCGGCGTGATGCTCGGCTCGACCGGGGCGGTGGCGGCGCTCTTCGGGCTGCCGATCGACATCCGTCACATCGCGTTCGCCGCGGCCAACCTCGGCTACGCGCTGGTCGCGCTCGGGTTCGCGCTGCCCTGGCCCGAGATCGCGTGGTGCGCGCTCGGCGTCGCCCTGATCGGGATGGTCAACCTCGGGGTCAGCTTCGCCCTCGCGCTGTGGATGGCGCTGCGCGCGCGCGGAGCCGAGTTCCGGCGCACCGGGGAGCTCCTGCGACTGCTCGGGCGCGAGGCCCTCGCCCGGCCGGGCCGGTTCTTCCTTCCCCCGCGCGCATCGACCTCGGCGCCGGCCTGACGCGGTAGACTCGCCCCCGATGACCCGGTTCGCCCGCGCCGCCCTGCTCGCCCTCCTCGTCGCCGCCTGCAGCGAGCCGCCGAAGAAGCCGGCCGCGGCCGTCCCGGATCCCGAGCCGCGCTACGGCATCGTCGCCCTGGTGAGCGAGACGAAAGTGCGCGACATCAAGAACCGCGACGACTTCATGGGCGCGCTCAACTCGATCTGGACCGGCGACACCGACAAGGCGGTGGTCTCGAACTACTGGGAAGTCACCGTCTTCTACGAGGACGGCTCGACCGGCGTCGTGCAGGTGGACCGGCGCCCGCAGGTCCAGCCGGGCCAGAAGGTGCGCGTCACCGGCAACAAGGTCGAGCCGCGCCGGTAGCGCGCCGGCGCGCGCCTACGCCGCCTTCGTCTCCGCCCCTTCCCGCGCGCGGAACTCCGGGATGTCGGGCCTGGAGCCCCACATGCAGAACGACGAGGCCGCGAACGGGAACTGGCGCGGGCGGTAGGTCGCCTCCTCCTCCGGCTTGATCAGCCGCACGCCGGTCGAGTACTCGTACACCATGCCGTCGGGCCCCTCGAAGTACAGGAACACCGCGCCCGAGGTCGGGTGGCGGCCGGGGCCGAACACGATGCGCACCCCCTGCTCGCGCATGAAGTAGTAGGCGCGCATGATGTCGTCCACCCCGTGCACCTGGTGGTTCACGTGCTGGACGCCCGGATAGGACGACGGGAAGAGCGCGATCGTGTGGTGCACCTCGTGGATGCGCAGCAGCGGCGCCGAGCCGATGCGGTCGGAGACGCGGGCGTTGAGCACCGTCGTCCAGAACGCCTCGTCGCGCGCCGCGTCGGTGGTGCGCAGCCCGATGTGCGAGAAGCTCCACACGCCGCAGTCGCGCGCGGGGAAGTAGCGCCGCCCGCTGTGAGGCGGGCGCACGACCAGGTCGTGCGCGTTTCCGCTCGGGTCGGCGAAGCTGACGAAGTCCTCCACGTGGCGCGCCTCCGCCTCGCGCCGCGTGCCCGCCCGCACCGCGATCCCCTGCGCCTCGAGCGCCGCGCCCGCGGCGGCGAGCGCCTGCGCGTCGGCGAGCTCCCAGCCGGCCACGTGCGCGGCCGGGTCGCCCTTGAAGTACACCAGGGTGTGGTCGCGGTCGTCCCCGCGCAGGTACACCGCGCCCCCCTCGCGCCGCACCAGTTCGAGCCCGAGCACCTTCTGCGCGTACTCGGCGGCGGCGTCGGGATCGCGCGTGCCCAGGCGGACGTAGCGCAGGTCTTTGAGATGGATCACGGCGCGGCTCCTCTCGCGTGCTCGATGCGAGCATCTTGCACCAGCGCGCGCGCAGGCTCAACCCGTCCCGGTTGCCCGCCCGCGCGCGCGTCGAGTATCCTCG
>JAGVSZ010000293.1 GCA_019137045.1 Betaproteobacteria bacterium | reverse complement strand
GCTCGCGCAGCGCCGCGGTGACCTCGTCCTGGTCGCCGCTCGCGTAGAACCCCTCGGCCGCGAGCTTCGCCTCCAGCGCGCGCTTGTCGCGCTCCAGCCGCGCGATCTCCGCCTCGAGCGCCTTCAGCTTCGTCTCGAGCGGCTTGCGCGTGCGCGCCAGCGCCTGCCGCGCCTCCGCTTCCGCGCGCTTCTGCTCGCGTCGCAGCGACCCCGCGCCCGACTTCGCCTTCTCGCCGGAACGCTTCCCCTCGAGCCACGCGCGGTAGTCGTCGAGATCGCCGTCGAACGCCGCCAGCCGACCGTCGGCGACCAGCATCAGCGAGTCGGTCGCCGTCCGCAGCAGGTGGCGGTCGTGCGACACGAGCACCATCGCGCCCTCGAACTCCTGCAGCGCGAGCGCGAGCGCCTCGCGCATGTCGAGGTCGAGGTGGTTGGTCGGCTCGTCGAGCAGCAGCAGGTTCGGCTGCTGCCACACGATCAGCGCCAGCGCGAGCCGCGCCTTCTCGCCGCCGGAGAAGTTCGCCACCGGCGCGAGCGCCATGTCGCCGGAGAAGTCGAACCCGCCGAGGAAGTCGCGCAGCACCTGCTCGCGCGCCCGCGGATCGACGCGCACGAAGTGCTGCAGCGGCGAGTCCTCCGGCCGCAGCACCTCGAGCGTGTGCTGCGCGAAGTAGCCGACGCGCAGGTTCTTGCCCTCGCGCCGGTCGCCCGCGAGCGGCGGCAGCCGCCCCGCGAGCAGCTTCACGAGCGTCGTCTTCCCGGCGCCGTTGCGCCCGAGCAGGCCGATGCGCGCGCCGGCCTGGATCGTCAGCTTCACGTCCGACAGCACCGGCGCGCCGTCGTAGCCGGCCGCCGCGTCCTCCAGCACGAGCACCGGGTCCGGGCTCCCGGGAAACTCGCGGAAGTGGAACGCGAACGGCGAGTCCACGTGCGCCGGCGCGATCAGCTCCATCCGCTCCAGCGCCTTGATCCGGCTCTGCGCCTGGCGCGCCTTGGTCGCCTTCGCGCGGAAGCGCTCGACGAACCGCTCGAGCCGCGCCACTTCGCGCTGCTGGCGCGCGTACAGCGCCTGCTCGTTCGCGAGCTGCGCCGCGCGCTGTCCCTCGAACGCCGAGTAGTTCCCGCTGTAGCGGCGCAGCCGCCGGCCGTCCACGTGCAGGATGGTCGTCGCCACCGCGTCGAGGAACTCGCGGTCGTGCGACACGACGATCAGGGTGCCGCGATAGCCCGCGAGCCAGCCCTCGAGCCAGACCACCGCGTCGAGGTCGAGGTGGTTGGTCGGCTCGTCGAGCAGCAGCAGGTCCGAGCGGCACATCAGCGTGCGGGCGAGGTTGAGCCGCATCCGCCAGCCGCCGGAGAACTCGCCGACGCGCCGCGCGAAGTCGTCCTGCGCGAAACCGAGCCCGTCGAGCAGCGCCGCCGCCCGCGCCCGCGCCGCGTAGCCCTCGACGTGCGCGTAGGCCTCGTGCGCGTGGGCGATCTCCTCGCCGTCGCCCCCGGCCTCGGCGCGCGCAAGGTCGGATTCGATGCGCCGCAGCTCCGCGTCGCCATCCATGACGAACTCGATCGCCGGCCGGTCGAGCCCGAACGCCTCCTGCGCCACGTGCGCGACCACCCAGCCGGGCGGGAGCTCGACGTCGCCCGCGTCCGCGTGCAATTCGTCCTGCAGCAGCGCGAACAGGCTCGACTTGCCGCACCCGTTCGGACCCACGAGGCCGACGCGCTCGCCCGGGTGGATGGCGGCGTCCACCCCCTCGAGCAGCAGCTTGGCGCCGCGGCGGAGGGAAACCTTGCGCAGCGTGATCACGGGGCGGGGATGGTAGCGGAGGGCGCGCGGGGCCGTCTGCTATAATTTTGGGCACTTTGCATCCCGACCACCGCCAGTCCCCCTCGCCACGCCGCCCGCCGCTGCGGCGGATCTTCGCTCCCCGGAGTCGCGCTGTTTGACCACTTTCGCTGACCTGGGCCTGCGGCCCGAGCTGCTGCGGGCCGTCGCCGAGCAGGGCTACACCACCCCCACCCCGATCCAGGCGCAGGCCATCCCGCACGTGCTGGCCGGCCGCGACGTCATGGGCGGCGCGCAGACCGGCACCGGCAAGACCGCGGGCTTCACGCTGCCGCTGCTGCAGCGCCTCGCGCACCACGCCAACACCAGCCTCTCGCCCGCGCGCCACCCGGTGCGCGCGCTGATCCTGACGCCGACGCGCGAGCTCGCCGCGCAGGTGGAGGAGAGCGTCAAGGCCTACGGGAAGTACGTCCCGCTGCGCAGCCTGCAGGTGTTCGGCGGCGTCCCGATGGACCCGCAGACCGAGGGCTTGCGCCGCGGCGTCGAGATCCTCGTCGCCACCCCCGGCCGGCTGCTCGACCACGTGCAGCAGCGCACCCTCAACCTCCAGCAGGTCGAGATCTTCGTGCTGGACGAGGCCGACCGCATGCTCGACATGGGGTTCATCCCCGACGTGCGGCGCATCCTCGCGCTGCTGCCGAACCGCCAGCAGAGCCTGCTCTTCTCCGCCACCCTCACCGGCGAGATCCGCAAGCTCGCCGACTCGTTCCTGCGCGACCCGGTGGTGGTGCAGGTCGCGCCGAAGCTTGCGACCGCGGAGCTCGTGACCCACGTCGCGCACCCGGTGCCGCGCGAGAAGAAGCGCGAGCTGCTGGTGCGCCTCATCAAGGCGCGCGACATGAAGCAGGTGCTCGTGTTCGTCGCGACGCGCATCGGCGCCAACCGCCTCGCCTACCAGCTCAACCGCGAGGGCGTGCACGCCACCGCGATCCACGGCGACCGCACCCAGGCCGAGCGCCTCCAGGCGCTCGAGGACTTCAAGGCGGGCAAGGTCGGCGTCATGGTCGCCACCGACGTCGCGGCGCGCGGGCTCGACATCGAGAGCCTGCCGTACGTGGTGAACTTCGAGCTGCCGAACTCCCCGGAGGACTACGTGCACCGCATCGGCCGCACCGGCCGCGCCGGCGCGGCGGGGACGGCGATCTCGCTCGTGTGCGGGGAGGAGACCGAGAAGCTCGCCGAGATCGAGAAGATGATCCGTCTGCGCATTCCGCGCGAGACCGTGCCGGGGTTCGGACCGCACGGCGCGGAGGCGCCGATCATGGAGCCGCCGCGCCGCGAGCGGCGCCGCGGCGCCGAGCACGATCGCCTCACCGGCGAGCGCCGGCGCGAGCCCGCGCGCGAGCCGGCGCGCCCGGC
>JAGVSZ010000250.1 GCA_019137045.1 Betaproteobacteria bacterium | reverse complement strand
GGGGAGGGGTGGCCGAGCGCGTAGGCCTGCTGCGCCTCCGCGTTCGCGCGGTCGTACTCCTTGAGGCTGAGGTAGGCGAGGCCGAGGTTGTAGTGGGCGTTGCGCGAGGCCGGGTCGAGCTCGAGCGCGCGCCGGTACTTCTCCACCGCGAGCTTCGTCTTGCCGAGGCGCTGCAGGTAGATGCCGTAGATCACCTGGGTGGAGGCGTCGTCGGGGAAGAGCTGCACCGCGCGGTCGAGGTAGCGCTGGCCGATCTCGGGCTTCTTCGCGCGCGTCGCGCTCTGCTCGGTGCAGAGGTAGAGCGCCTCGGGGTGGTTGGGGAACTTGCCGAGGACGAAGTCGCACTCGCCGAAGACGAGGTACGGGTCGGGATGGCGCGTCTTCTGGCGCAGCAGGTTGAGGTGGTTGCCCTCCACGCTGCCGAGGAGCAGGCGCTCGTTGGGATCCGCGGTGTAGTAGCTGTACGGGCCGCGGTCGCCGTACTGGTAGCCGTTCGCGTGCGCGCCCGCGGCGCAGGCGGCGAGGCCCGCGCCGGCGAGCAGCCGGACGAACGATCGGAGGAGCGGGGCGGCGGCGGAGCGGAAACGCATGGGGGTCGATCCGGCTGGGGCGATTGTACGAAGGGGCGGGCGCGTTCCCCGTTGCGGATGTCACGCGGCCCGCGCGCGCGACGAAAGGGGTCCGTGCGGGCGATTGTCGCCCAATGCGCCGCACCGGCAAAGCGCGCCGCGCCGGGACGCGGCACATCGTCAATTCTTGTGTCCGGGCCGCACCCGTGCGCGTCCGGCGGCGATTGCGGCGCCGGGGCGGTTATCCTCCGCGGGCGTGACGCCGATCCCCCGCATCACCCCTCCGCCATGGCCGCGCGGCCGGACCTGAGCACGGCCGACGCCGGGCCGTCCGCCGAGCGCGCGCGGCTCCTCGCCCTCGCCGCCGCCCTGCGGCCCGGGGTCGACCCGGCGCGCCTGCGCTGCACGCCGCTCGCGCGCACGCGCAACTCGCGCGTGTACGAGGTCTCCGACGGCGGGGCGCTGCGCTGGGCCGCGAAAGTGTGCGTGGACCCGTGGACGCGCGCGCCGAGCCCGGAGGCCGCGCGCATCCAGTTCGACGCGCTGTGCGCGCTGCGCGACCGCGCGCGCGACGCGCGCGCGCCGTTCGGCCGGCCCGACCCGGTGCACCTCGACGAGGCGGCCTCGCTCGTGGTGATGAGCTGGGTCGAGGGCGAGTCGCTGACCGCGGACCTGCGGCGCTTTCCGCGCGCGGCGGCGACGCTGGAGCGCCACGTCGAGGAGGCGGGGCGGTGGCTCGCGCTGCTGCACTCGGCCGGGCCGGGCTCGGCGGGCGCGCTGCCCGCGGAGCGCAAGCTCGCGGGGCTGACCGACGCGCTGCGGCTGGAGACCGCGCGCGACGGGGCGTTCGTGCGCGCCGTGGCGCTCCTCGAGCGCTACGCCGCGGACGCGGCCGCGGCGCCCCACCCGTGGAGCTGGATCCACGGCGACTTCAAGCCGGACAACATCCTGTTCGGCGACGGGGGCGCGGCCGGGATCGACGCGCAGCTGCGCAACGTGACCTCGGTGCTGGAGGACGTCGCGCCGTTCCTGAACAGCCTCGAGCTGCAGTGCGCGCTGCCGCGCGCGTGGCGCGCGCGCGCGCGGCGCGCGGCGCTCGGCGCGCGCTTCCTCGCGGGGTACACGAAGGTGATGGGGCCGCTGCCGCTGCTGCCGCTCGCGTGGGCCCGGCTGTACTCGGCGAGCGCGCTGTGGGCGTACGACATGACCATCGCGCGCAGCCCGGTGAAGGCGCTCGTCGCCTACCGCCTGCACCGGCGCCTGGTCGAGCGCCTGTCGGCCGAGCTCGCGACCACGCGCCCCGCCGCGGGGACCGGCTAGGGCGCGCGCGCGTCGGCGCGCGCCGACAATTCCCGCTGCCTGCACAGATTTTTTCAGTCGGGCGGGGACCGGTCGGTAAGATAGCGGCGGGCCGGCTGCGGCCCGCTCGGCAGTCCCCCGGCCCCCCGCGCCCATGAAGATCCTCGTCCTCTGCGACCGCTTTCCCTACCCGCTGGAGAACGGCCAGAACCTGCGCATCTTCCACTACGTGCGCGAGCTCGCCGCGCGGCACGCGTTCGACCTGCTGTGCTACGCGGATCCCGGCGCCGCGGCGCCCGCGCCGATCCGGCCGCTGTTCCGGTCGGTGCGGACCTTTCCGCGGCCGCGGGGCGCGCCGGCGAGCGGCGTGTCGCGCCTCCTCGCCGCGTTCCGGCTGGACGAGTTCTGCCCGCGCAGCGACGCGGTGGCGGCGTTCCTCGCGCGCGAGGGGCGCGCGGCCGACTGGGACCTGGTGTGGATCTCGGGCTGGGACATGGTGGTGAACCTGCCCGCCGAGTTCGAGTTTCCCGTGCTGATGGACGCGGTGGACGAAGGCGTGCTCGAGCACGTGCGCGAGCTGAAGCGCGCGCGCTCGCCCGGCGCGGCGGCGCGGACGCTGAAGCGGCTGCTGATGAACTACCGCTTCGAGCGCCGCTACTTTCGGCCGGCCGACGCGTGCCTCTTCGTGTCGGAGGTCGACGCAGCCTTCTTCTCGAAGGTGTCGCCGGGGACGCCGACGCACGTGGTGCACAACGGCGTGGACACGGATTACTTCAAGCCGGGGAGCGGCGGCGAGTCGAACCATGACGTGGTGTTCGAGGGGAACATGTCGTTCCCGCCCAACGCGGACGCGGCGGTGTACTTCGCGTCCAGCGTCCTGCCGCTGATCCGGGCGCGCGTGCCCGGCGTGCGGTTCCGCATCGTCGGCAAGAACCCCGCGCCGGAGGTGGCGGCGCTGGCGGGCGCGGACGTCGAGGTGACCGGGTTCGTGGACGACGTGCGGCCGTATCTCGACCGCGCGGCCGTGTTCGTGTGCCCGCTGCGCAAGGGCGCCGGGATCAAGAACAAGATCCTGCAGGCGTGGGCGATGGGCAAGGCGGTGGTGGCGACGAGCGCGAGCACCGGCGGGCTGGCGGTGCGGGAGGGCGAGAACATCCTCGTGCGGGACGACCCGGCGGGGATCGCGGAGGCGGTGGTGGAGCTGCTGGAGAACGGCGACAAGCGGCGGTCGCTTGCGCTGGCTGCGCGCGCGACGGCGGAATCGAGCTACGGCTGGGCGCGGCAGGCGCGCGCGCTGGAGTCGGTGATGTCGGGGCTCGTCCGGTCGGGCGAGGTCGCGCATGCGTGAT
>JAGVSZ010000246.1 GCA_019137045.1 Betaproteobacteria bacterium | reverse complement strand
ACGCCGCCTCCGGGCACAGCCCGAGGTTGACGAACGGCAACGCGAACTTCGTGCCGTCGGCCGCATACACGAGGTCACAGTGCAGCAGCATCGTCGTGCCGACGCCCACCGCCACGCCGCTGACCGCGGCCACCAGCGGTTTTTCGGCGTGGCTCACCGCGTGGAGGAAACCGAACACCGGCGCCTCCGGTGTGCGGGGCGCGTTGGCGAGGAAGTCCTGCAGGTCGTTGCCGGCGGTGAACGCGTCGCCCGCGCCATGGATCAGCACGACTCGCACGCCGGGGTCGGCGTCGGCCGCGCGCAGCGCCGCCGCGATCGCGGCGTACATGTCCGCGGTGAGCGCGTTCTTCTTCTCCGGGCGGTTGATCTGGATGCGCTGGACTGCGCCGTCGCGCGCGGTGAGGACGAGGCTCATGGGGACACCCGCAAGAGTGGCTGCGGGGCGATGATAAACTGCCCGCACGCCGTTCGTCGCACCCGGGGTGCCGGCATGATCAGGAAGCTGCACCACAACGCCTACCGCTGCCGCGACTCGGAGGAGACGCGCCGGTTCTACGAGGACTTCCTCGGGCTGCCGCTGGCCGGCACGCTGTGGATCGAGGAGTCGAAGAGCGGCCGCCGCACCGACACGCTGCACACCTTCTACCGCATGGACGACGGCTCGTTCCTCGCCTTCTTCGAGGCGCCCGACCTGCCGTTCGAGTTCAAGCCGCAGCACGACTACGACCTGCACATCGCGCTCGAGGTCGAGCGCGCCGTGCTCGAGCCGATGATGGCGAAGGCGCGCGCCGCGGGGGTGGAGGTGCGCGGGATCTCCGACCACCGCTTCATCGACTCGATCTACTTCCGCGATCCGAACGGCTACGTGATCGAGCTCACCGCGAAGCGGCCGAGCCACGACCGGGAGATGGACCCGTCCGCGAACGGCGCGCGGGCGAAGCTCGACGCGTGGCAGGCGCGCAAGCGCGCGCCCGGCGCTCAGGCCGAGGGCAGCCGGTAGTCCCTGAACTGCTCGCGCAGGGTGAGCTTGGACAGCTTCCCGGTCGCGGTGTGCGGCAGCTCGGCGACGAAGATCACGTCGTCCGGGATCATCCACTTGGCGACCTTGCCCTCGTAGAAGGCGAGCAGCGCCGCGCGCGTCACCTCCGCGCCGGGCTTCTTCACCGCGACCACGACCGGGCGCTCGTCCCACTTGGGGTGCGCGACGCCGATCACCGCGGCCTCCGCGATCGCCGGGTGCGCGACCGCGATGTTCTCCAGGTCGATCGAGCTGATCCACTCCCCGCCGGACTTGATCACGTCCTTGGAGCGGTCGGTGATCTGCATGAATCCGTCCGCGTCGATGGTGGCCACGTCGCCGGTGGGGAACCAGCCGTCGCGCAGCACGTTCCCGCCCTCGCCCTTGAAGTAGCCGCTGGTGATCCACGGCCCGCGCACGTGCAGGTCGCCGAAGGCCTTGCCGTCGTGCGGCAGCGCGCGGCCCCCGCCGTCCACGATCTTCATCTCGACGCCGTAGATCGTGCGCCCCTGCTTGCAGCGCAGCGCGAAGCGCTCGTCCGCGGGCAGCCGCTCGTGCTTGCCCTTCAGCGTGAGCAGCGTGCCGAGCGGGCTCATCTCGGTCATGCCCCAGGCGTGCTGGCAGTCGACCCCGAACTCCTCGTCGAACTGGCGGATCATCGCCGGCGGCGCGGCCGACCCGCCGACCACCGCCCGGCGCAGGGTCGAGAACCTGAGCGCGTTCGCCTTCATGTGCGCCAGGAGCCCGAGCCAGACCGTGGGCACGCCCGCGGTCAGGGTGACCTTCTCCGCCTCGAACAGCTCGTACAGGCTCTTGCCGTCGAGCGCCGGGCCGGGGAAGACGAGCTTGCAGCCGTTCATCGTGGCGAGGTACGGAACGCCCCAGGCGTTCACGTGGAACATGGGGACGACCGGGAGGATGGTCTCGCGCGCCGAGGCGCCGAACACGTCGGGCAGGGACGCCGCGTACGCGTGCAGCACGGTCGAGCGGTGCGAGTAGAGGACCCCCTTCGGGTTGCCGGTCGTGCCCGAGGTGTAGCACAGCCCCGACGCGGTCCACTCGTCGAGCCGCGGCCACTCGTAGTCGCCGCGCTCGGCCGCGAGGAGCGCCTCGTGGCAGAGCGGCTTCACGCCCGGGATGTCGGGCAGGTGCGCAGCGTCGGTCATCGCCACCCACCCGCGCACCCCCTTGCAGTGCGGCGCGAGCTTCTCGACCAGCGGCGCGAACGTCAGGTCGAAGAAGACGTACGCGTCCTCGGCGTGGTTCACGATGTAGGCGAGCTGGTCGGGGAACAGGCGCGGATTGATGGTGTGGATCACCGCCCCCATCCCCGACACGGCGTAGTACAGCTCGAGGTGGCGGTAGCCGTTCCAGGCGAGCGTGCCGACCCGGTCGCCGGGTTTCACGCCGAGCCGCGCGAGCGCCTGCGCGAGCGCGCGCGAGCGCGCGTGCGCGTCGGCGTAGGTGTAGCGGTGGATCGGGCCTTCGACCGTGCGCGACACGATCTCGGTGTCGGGATGGCAGCGGTCGGCGTGCGCGATGAGCGACGAGATCAGCAGCGGCTGATCCATCATCTGGCCGCGAAGCATTGGAGCCCTCGCTCGGTGACAGGCGTGGGCGGGCAAGTTACCCGCGCGGCGGGAGGCGTGTCAACACGCCCATCCCGTCCGCCGGGCGGGAGCGGCGGCCGGGACGGGCGGGACCGGGGAATTCAGCGCAGCACGACGAGATCGACGGGCGCCGCCACACCCGCGACCGAGCGCTGCGGCCGGGGCACCGCCGACGGCGACGCGGGGAACCCCTGCTCCACCGCGCACCGGAAGGCGCCGGCGGTCGTGAGCGCGCGCACGCCTTCGGCCTTGGTGTGGTTCTGGAGCTTCGCCGCGCGGTTGACCGGGTCGCCGATCACCGCGTACTCGAGACGCGCCGCGTCGCCGATCGCGCCGCAGGTCACGGTGCCGACCTCGACGCCGACGCCGACGCCGGGCGCGGGGAGCCCGCGTCCGCGCCGCTCCGCCGCCCAGGCCTCGAGCGCGTCGACGAGCGCCCCGGCGGCGGCGATCGCGTCCGCCGCGTGCGTGGCCGAGGACCGCACTGCGCCGAAGGTCACCATGATCCCGTCGCCGAGGTAAGTGATGACCGTGCCGCGGTGCGCGCGGATCACCGGCACCGCGATCGCCTGGTACTCGCCGAGGAGCCTGACCAGCTCGCCCGGCGCGAGCTCGCCGGCGAGCCGCGTGAAGCCGCGCAGGTCGACGAACATCGCGGCGGCCTCGGTCTGCCGGCCCTCGCCCGGACGCAGGGCCGCCTCCTCCGCGCCGACGATCGTGGCGGCGATCTCCGGGGAGAAGAAGCGCGCGAGCCGCCCGGCGGCGGCGCCCTCGGCGACGGCGCGGTGCAGCAGCGCGCGTGCGCGCGCCGCGGCGACCGCGAGCAGCGCCGCCACCACCAGGATCGAGAGCACCTTGTCCAGCTCGCCGCCGATCAGCACGCGGGCCGAGGTCATGTACGCCACGTAGTCGCGCGTGATGAGCGCCATCCCGCCGGGCCCGGCGAGCGCGTAGCCGAGCAGGGCGAGCCAGCCGGCCGCGGCCGCGACACCGGCGAACAGCACGTAGCCGGGCGCGGGGCTGAGCGCGCGCAGCGCGATGAAGATGAAGATGTAGAGCAGCGTCGGCGCCTTGAGGTAGAACGCCGCCGGCTGCCCGTACTGGATGTGGAAGCTCCAGATGGTGACCATCAGCACGCCGACGTCGACCGCGGTCGAGGCGAGCCGCATCGCGTGCGTCATGCGGTCCTGGTAGGCGCGGTAGAGCCGCCACACGGTGAACGCACCGTAGATCCCCAGCGCCCACGGCACCGGGTGGAAGACCGCGTCGGCCGGGTAGGTCTTGCGCGAGACCGCGTAGAGGAGCGCGAAGGCGCTCACCAGCCCGGCCTGCACCCAGCCGGTGAGGATCTCGTTCGCGCGCGCCTGGGCGGCGATCGCGCCGCGCACGTGGTCGGGCAGCCGCGCGAGCTCCGCGCTCGAGAGCCAGCGCGCGAGCTCGCGCCAGGCGTCCCGCAGCGACGCGCCGCCGCGGCGCGCGACCGCGACCGCGTTCACAGGAAGCGCGCGGCGAGGTCGGTCGAGGACTCGCGCCCGAGCTTGTCGTAGTTCGCCTCGAGGAAGGCGGTGGCGCGGCCGCGGCCGAGCTCGTGCAGCCACATGAGGAAGTCCCACTGGGCGTTCAGCTTCGACGACACGCCGAGCTTGCGCATCTCCTCCTCCGCGTCGACGCAGTGGACGAACATGCGCTTCAGCCGCCCGCCGTCGTCGTAACCGCCGTCGACGAGCCGGGTGACGAAGTTGATCGCGCGCATCTCGCGCATGAGCGAGGAGTTGAACGAGAGCGTGTTGATGCGGTCGAAGATCGCCTGCGCGGTGGTGGGCACCTCCTCGATCACGATCGGATTGATCATCACCAGCAGCACGTCGCGCGATTCGCAGTTGTAGATGAGCGGGAAGATCGGCGGGTTGCCCATGTAGCCCCCGTCCCAGTAGTGCTCGCCGTCCACCTCGACCGCCTGGAACATGAACGGCAGGCAGGCGGACGCGAGCACCGCCTCGATGCACATCTCCCGGCACTCGAACACCCGGATGCGGCCGCTCTTCACGTTCGCCGCGCAGGTGAAGAGCCGCACCCCGGACTCGCGCCGCAGCCGGTCGAAGTCGACCACCTCCATCAGCACGTCGCGCAGCGGGTGGCTGTTGAGCGGGTTGAACTGGTAGGGCGACCAGAAGCGCGTCATCGCGTCGAACATGAACCACAGCGGCGAGTGATCCATGTTCCCGGGGCTGGTCGCCCTGTCGAGGAGCGACGGCTGCAGCGGCGAGTGGCGCGCCACCTCGCCCACCCTGGTCCAGAACTCGCGCAGCTTCGCGCGCGCACCCGCGTTCCCGCCGATGGTGAGGCCGTAGGCGAGCACCGCCGCGTTCATCGCGCCGGCGCTCGTCCCCACTACGCCCTCGATCCCGATGCGCTCGTCCTCGAGCAGGCGGTCGAGCACGCCCCAGGCGAACGCGCCGTGGCTGCCGCCGCCCTGCAGGGCGAGGTTGACGAGCTTCTTGGTCGTCATGGGGAGCTCCGGGGCGCGGCTTGCGGATCCCCCTGAGTCGCGCCGACCTCCCGCCCCTTACAGCGCCGGGGGCGCCGTAAGGCCCGCGCTGCCGGGGCGACTACTCCGCGTCCAGTGCGCCGATCGCTGCGCTGCCACACGGAGAGTCGCGCCATGCTGAAAGGAAAGACCGCCCTCGTCACCGGCTCCACGAGCGGCATCGGCCTCGGAATCGCCGAGGCGCTCGCCGCCCGCGGCGCCAACATCGTGCTCAACGGGCTCGGCGACCGCGCCGAGGTCGAGCGCCTGCGCGCGCGCATCGCCGACCAGCACCGCGTCGCGGTGCGGTACGACGCCGCCGACATGTCCAGGCCGGACGCGATCCGGGCGATGGTCGAGTCGTCGATCGCCGCGCTCGGCGCGATCGACGTGCTGGTGAACAACGCCGGCATCCAGTTCGTCGCCCCGGTCGAGGACTTCCCGGTGGAGAAGTGGGACGCGATCCTCGCGATCAACCTCTCGGCCGCGTTCCACACCACCCGCCTCGCCCTGCCGCGCATGAAGGCGAACGGCTGGGGCCGGATCGTGAACATCGCCTCGGCGCACGCGCTCGTCGCTTCGCCGTACAAGTCGGCGTACGTCGCCGCGAAGCACGGCATCGCCGGGTTCACCAAGGCGATCGCGCTGGAGGTCGCCGAGCAGGGCATCACCGTCAACGCGATCTGCCCGGGCTACGTCTGGACCCCGCTCGTCGAGCGGCAGATCCCCGACACCGCGAAGGCGCGCGGGATCACCGAGGAGCAGGTGAAGCGCGACGTCCTGCTCGCCGCGCAGCCGACCAGGAAGTTCGTGACCGTCGCCGAGGTCGCCGAGCTGGCGGCGTTCCTCGCCGGCGAGCGCGCCGCCTCGCTCACCGGCGCGATCCTGCCGCTGGACGGCGGCTGGACCGCGCACTGAAACCCGCGGCCGTCCGGCCGCACGCCTCGACCCCCTGAAAGGAGCCTCGCATGAAATCGACCCGCCCCGCCTGGAAAGGCATCGTTCTCGCCGGCCTGCTGACCACCGGACTCGCGCTCGGCGCGAACGCCGCGTCCGCGGGCGAGTGCCCCGCCGACAAGCGCGTCGCCGTCGGCCAGGGCCAGAAGCCCGGCCCGACGGCGCCGAAGGACGTGACCGACAAGGTCATCGCCACGACCGATCTCACCAGGGAGGCGCTCGGGATCAAGGACCGCCAGTTCCGCGCCCGCCAGCTCGAGATCAAGCCGGGCGGCATCGTGCCCTGGCACAGCCACGGCGACCGGCCGGCGATGATCTACGTGGTCTCGGGCGAGGTGACCGAGTACGCGAGCACCTGCGCGGTGCCGATCGTGCACCGCGCGGGCGAGGTCGCCGCCGAGCGCGCGCCGACGTCGCACTGGTGGCAGAACACCGGCAAGGCGAGCTCGGTGCTGATCTCGGTCGACCTCTTCCGCATCGACGACAAGGTCAACGAGAAGATGATGTGACGAGACCGCGGCGCGCCTTCGGCACGGGCGGGGACGCACCCGGTCCCTCCCGCACGCCACAGCGCGCCGCGCGCGGAGCCGACATGACCGCCGCCACCGACCTCCGGGCGCTGCCCGGAACGCCCCGCCGCACTGCGATCCGGAGCCTCGTGATCGGGCTCGTCGCGTTCCTCACCCTGGTCGACCTCTTCGCGACCCAGGCGATCCTGCCCTCCCTGACGCGCCACTACCGGGTGTCCCCCGCCGCGATGGGCTTCGCGGTGAACGCCGCGACGATGGGCATGGCGGTCGCCGGGCTCGCGGTCGCGTTCTTCAGCCGGCGCATCGACCGCCGGCGCGGGATCGTCGTCGCGCTCGCCCTGCTCTCGATTCCCACGGCGCTGCTCGCCGCCGCGCCGGACCTGACGACGTTCACGCTGCTGCGCATCGCGCAGGGCCTGTGCATGGCGGGCGCCTTCGCGCTCACGCTGTCCTACCTCGCCGAGCGCTGCAGCGCGGGCGAGGCCGCCGCCGCGTTCGCCGCGTACGTGACCGGCAACGTCGCGAGCAACCTCGTCGGACGCCTGCTGTCGGCCGGGCTCGCCGACCACCTCGGCCTCGCCGCCAACTTCTACGCGTTCGCCGCGCTCAATCTCGCGGGCGCGGCGCTCGTGTGGTTCTACCTCGGCCGCGCCGCCCCCGCGCCGATGGGCGTGCCCGGGCGCTCGCCGCTCTCGATCTGGGCCGAGCACCTCGCCAACCCCGCCCTGCGCGCGAGCTTCGCCATCGGGTTCCTGATCCTCTTCGCCTTCATCGGCACGTTCACCTACGTGAACTTCGTGCTGGCGCGCGCGCCGATCGCGCTCTCGCCGATGGCGCTCGGGCTCGTGTATCTCGTCTTCCTGCCCTCGGTCGTCACCACGCCGCTCGCCGGCCGCGCCGTCGCGCGCTTCGGCGCCCGGCCGACGTTCGTCGCCGCGCTCGGCCTCGCGGTCGCGGGGCTCCCGCTCCTGCTCGCGCCGCACCTCGCGCCGGTGCTGGCGGGGCTCGCGCTGGTGGCGGTCGGGACGTTCTTCGCCCAGGCGACCGCCACCGGCTTCGTCGGGGGCGTCGCGACCACCGACCGCGGCTCGGCGAGCGGGATCTATCTCGCCTGCTACTTCCTCGGCGGGCTGGTCGGCGCCGCGGTGCTCGGCCAGCTCTTCGACCGCCTCGGCTGGACGGCGAGCGTCGCCGGGATCGGCGTCGCGCTCGTCGCGGCCGCCGCGCTCGCCGCGCGCCTGATGAGTCCGGCGGCGGCCGCCCCGGCGCGGAGCTGACCGTGGCGACCCGCGCGCTGGTCGAGTCGGCGGCGCTGGCGGCGGAGGCCGGCGGGGTGCTGCTCATCGTCGGCGGCCTGCTCGTCGCGACGGCGCGCTACTTCGTGCGGCGCGGCGCGTGCGCCTCGCCCTACCAGCGCTATCGCCAGGACCTCGGGCGCGCGATCCTGCTCGGGCTCGAGGTGCTCGTCGCCGCGGACATCGTCCGCACCGTCGCGTTCACGCCGACGATGGACAGCGTGCTCGTCCTCGCCGTGATCGTCGCCGTCCGCACCTTCCTGAGTTGGAGCCTCGCGCTCGAGCTCGAGGGCCGCTGGCCCTGGCAGCGCGGCGCGGCGGCTGCGGCCCCTCACTGACTCGAAAGGAGACCCCCATGCTCGAGCGCAGCATTGCCCTCGCCCGCACCTTCGCCCTCGCCCTGGTCCTCGCCGTCGCCGGCGCCGCGCCCGCCGCCGCGGGCGACGACGGGGTGGTGCGCGTGCGCAGCGCGTACCCGACCGACGAGACGATCGCGCGGCTGAAGCGCGACATCGCCGCAAAGGGGATCCGCTTCTTCGTGGAAGTCGACCAATCGCAGCTCGCCGCCGACGCGGGCGTGAAGCTGACCGGCGTGCGCCGCTCGACGCTGCTCGTCTTCGGCAACCCGCCGCTCGGGACGCAGTTCCTCAACGCGCGGCCCGCCGCCGGGCTCGACTGGCCGGTGCGCCTGCTCGTGCAGGAGGACGCTCAGGGCAACGTCTGGGCGACCTACACCGATTTCGCGTGGATCGCGCGGCGCCACGGGATCGACCCGGACACCGCGCAGTTCAAGACCGCCTCCGGGGTGATCGCGTCGATCGCCGCGGCGGTGACGGCACCCTAGCGCGCCGGTCGGATCACGCCAGAGGAGACCCCGCGATGGGGCACCACGAGCCGGCGGGCCGGAACGCAACCTCCGAGCGGTCCCTGCTGACGGCGCGCACCGCGGCGACGGTCGCGCGGCTCCTCGCGCTGCGCCCGCCGCACTGCCCGCTGGTGCACGCCGCGTTCGCGCGCGTGCTCGCGCGGACGATCGGCGAGTGGTCGGCCGGCTACGGGCGACGCGTAAGGCCGCGCGCGCCGGCGCGACGAAAGCTGGAGCCCGCGCTCCAGCCGGCTCATACCGATCAACCACGCAAAGGAGCAGGACGATGAAACCCTCGAAGATCGCCGCCGCCGTCGCCATGGGCCTCGCGCTCGGATTCGGCCAGGCCGCGCTGGCGCAGAAGACGATGGACAACGTGATGAAGCTCGACACCGACAAGGACGGCATGATCTCCAAGACCGAAGCCATGCGGATGTTCGAGACGAAGTTCGACGCCATGATGAAGCAGAAGGGCGTGCAGAAGCTGAGCGCGCGCGACGTCCAGGCGATCATCGACGACATCGCGCGGAACTACGGCACGGCGCAGTAGCGCCCGCGCCGGCGCGCGGCCACGCGCGCCGCCGGGACCGGGGAGCCCCGCTCCGCCGGTCCGTCGCCTCTGGTGCGCGGCGCGCGGCCGCGAGTTGACCCCCCCTGACCCTTTCTCTACCATCGTCGCGGCGTCGGCCGAGGAGAGCCGGCCGGCAACCGGCCGGCGGCCGACGATGACCCAACGAGATGGAGGATCACCATGCCCGCGCGCCTGCTCGCCCCGCTCGCCTTCGCCGTCCTGTCGTGCGCGGCCGTCGCGGCGCAGGCGCAGGAGGTCGTGCGCATCGCCTACATCGATCCGCTCTCGGGCCCGTTCGCCAACGTCGGCGACGGCGGCCTGAAGCACTTCCAGTTCATGGCCGACGAGCTCAACCGCAGGAACGCCGTCCCCGGGATGAAGTTCGAGATCGTCGCGTTCGACAACAAGGTGAGCCCGCAGGAGACGCTGAACATCCTGAAGCAGGTCGCCGACCGCGGGATCCGCTACGTGACGCAGGGCAACGGCTCGTCGGTCGCGCTCGCGCTCTCCGACGCGGTGCAGAAGCACAACGAGCGCAACCCCGGCCGCGAGATCCTGTACATGAACTACGCCGCGGTGGATCCCGACCTCACCAACTCGAAGTGCCACTACTTCCACTTCCGCTTCGACGCCAACAGCGACATGAAGATGGAGGCGCTCACCACCGAGCTCGCCAAGGACCGCAGGATCAGGAAGGTCTACCTCATCAACCAGAACTACTCGTTCGGGCAGGCGGTGTCGCGCGCGGCCAAGGCCGACCTCAAGCGCAAGCGCCCGGACATCGAGATCGTCGGCGACGACCTGCACCCGCTCGGGCAGGTGAAGGACTTCGCGCCCTACGTGGCGAAGATCAAGGCCTCCGGCGCCGACACCGTGATCACCGGCAACTGGGGCAACGACATGTCGCTGCTCGTGAAGGCGGCGAAGGAGGCCGGGCTGAACGTGAACTTCTACACCTACTACGCCGGCTTCGCGGGCGTGGCGACGGCGGTGGGTGAGGCGGGCGTCGACCGCATGAAGCAGATCACCGATTGGCACACCAACGTGCCGTCGAAGGAACTGGAGCGCGTGAACGCCGAGTTCAAGAAGAAGTACAACCTCGACTGGTGGTTCCTGCGCGTCCACACGCAGATGAACATGCTCGCGGAGGCGATCAAGCGCGCGCAGTCGGCCGATCCGGTCAAGGTCGCCCGCCAGCTCTCGGGCA
This sequence comes from Betaproteobacteria bacterium, assembly GCA_019137045.1. Taxonomy (GTDB): domain Bacteria; phylum Pseudomonadota; class Gammaproteobacteria; order Burkholderiales; family SG8-39; genus JAGVSZ01. Next base: position 2,530 of record JAGVSZ010000246.1, on the reverse strand, counting down.
TGAAGTACGCCACCGAGTTCGGGGAGGTCGAGATGCGCGCCGCCGACCACCAGCTCATCCAGCCGCTCTACATCTCGACTTTCGTGCGCTCGGCGGCCAGGGGCGGCCCGAAGGAAGTGCGCTACGACGTCGAGAACACCGGCTACGCGTTCAAGACCGACGTGCGCATCGAGCCCTACGTCTCCGCGCAGCCGACCTCCTGCCAGATGAAGGCGCCGGGGAACTAGGCGCGGCACGGCGGCCGGTCCCGGGGACGGCGCGCGCCGCCCCCGTCTTTCGCCCGCCCGACGCGATGAACGCCCCCCGCACCCACGAGCCCGACCCGAGCGCGGACGGGGGCGAGACCCCGTTCCGGCTCCGCCGCGCCCGCTGAAGCCGTCCGATGGAGTTCCTGGTCATCCAGACGCTGAACGGCCTGAGCTACGGGCTGCTGCTCTTCCTGCTGTCGGCCGGCCTCACGCTGATCTTTTCCATGATGGGCGTGCTCAACTTCGCGCACGCGAGCTTCTACATGGTGGGGGCCTACTTCGGGTACCAGTTCACGCGCTGGCTCGGGTTCTGGCCGGCCCTCGTCGTCGCGCCGCTCGCCGTGGGAGTGATCGGCATGCTGGTCGAGCGCTACGGTCTGCGCCGCGTGCACCGGCACGGCCACGTCGCGGAGCTCCTGTTCACCTTCGGGCTCGCCTACCTCGTCGACGAGGCGGTCCACCTCGTCTGGGGCCGCGCCGCGGTCGAGTACGCCGTGCCGCCCGCGCTCGACGGGCCGCTCTTCACCGTGTTCGGCTCGAGCTTTCCGGCCTACCGCGGCTTCATGGCGGCGGTCGCGATCACCATGCTCGCGGCGATCTACCTCGGCCTCACGCGCACCCGCGTCGGGCTGGTCATCCAGGCGGCGCTGACCCACCCGCAGACGGTGGAAGCGCTCGGGCACAACGTGCCGCGCGTGTTCATGCTCACGTTCGGGGGCGGGTCGGCGCTGGCCGCGCTCGCCGGCGCGGTCGGCGGGCCGGCGTTCGTGACCGACCCGGGCATGGCGGCCGCGATCGGCCCGATCGTGTTCGTCATCGTGGTGGTGGGCGGCATGGGCTCGCTCGCCGGCGCGTTCCTCGCGAGCCTCCTGATCGGCCTGCTGCAGACCTTCTCGGTCGCGCTCGACTGGTCGCTCGGCGGCCTGCTCGGGCCGCTCGGGGTGGCGGCGGCCGAGGGCACGCTGCTCGCCGAGGTGCTGAACCTCACGCTCGCGCAGGCGGCGCCGATGCTGCCCTACCTGATCATGGTGCTGATGCTGGTGGTGCGGCCGCGCGGGCTGCTCGGCACGCGCACGACCTGACGCGGGATGGCGACGCTGAAGTTCACGCCGCGCAACGCCGGGCGCTGGTTCGTCTGGGGCGCGTTCGCGCTCGTGCTCGCGCTGCTGCCGCTCGTCTTCCGGCAGGGCTTCGCGCTGACGCTGATGAGCCAGATGGGCATCATGATCGTCTTCGCCCTGTCGTACAACATGCTGCTCGGGCAGACCGGGCTGCTCTCGTTCGGCCACGCGGTGTACATGGGCCTGGGCGCCTACTGCGCGATCCACGCCCTGAACCTCGTCGGCCAGGGCCGGCTCGCGCTCCCGGTGAGCCTGCTGCCGCTGGTCGGCGGGTTGGCCGCGGCGCTCGCCGGCGCCGCGATCGGGTGGGTGACGACGCGCAAGGCCGGGGTCGCGTTCGCGATGATCTCGCTCGGGATCGGCGAGATGGTGCACGCCATGTCGCTCATGTTCCCGGCCTTCTTCGGCGGCGAGGGCGGGGTCAACGCCAACCGCGTGGTCGGTCCCGCGCCGCTCGGGATCACCTTCGGGCCGGCGCTCCAGGTGTACTACCTGATCGCGCTGTGGACCTTCCTCGGCACCGCGGCGATGTTCGCGCTCACGCGGACCCCGCTCGGCCGCGTCGCCAACGCGGTGCGCGACAACGAGGAGCGCGCCGCGTTCGTGGGCTACGACGCCGCGCGCGTGCGCCTGCTCATGTTCGTGCTCTCGGCGTTCTTCGCCGGCATCGCCGGCGGCCTGGCGGCGATCAACTACGAGATCGTCACCGCGGAGACCGTCTCGACGGCGCGCTCGGGCGCGGTGCTCCTCGCCGCCTACATCGGCGGCATCGGGTTCTTCTTCGGCCCGGTCATCGGCGCGGTGATCTTCACGCTCTTCCAGAGCGCGCTCTCCGGCGTCACCAACGCGTGGCTGCTCTACCTCGGGCTCTTCTTCATCGCGATCGTGCTGTTCGCGCCCGGCGGCGTGGCGATGATCGTCATGCAGAACCTGCGGGTGTGGCAGTTCGGGCTGCTCGGGCGTCTCGTGCGCCCCTACGGCGGGGCGCTCGCGGCGCTGCTGCTGGCGCTCGCCGGCTTCGTCGGCCTGGTCGAGATGACCTACCACGTGAGCGCCGCGGGCGCGCCGCCCGAGCTCGCGCTCGGCGGGGTCGCGCTGGCGCCCTTCACCGCGACGCCCTGGCTCGCGTGCGCCGCGCTGCTCGCCGCCGGCGGCGCGCTC
>JAGVSZ010000416.1 GCA_019137045.1 Betaproteobacteria bacterium | reverse complement strand
TACCCGCTGCTGCAGGCGGCCGACATCCTGATGTACCGCGCGGCGTGGGTGCCCGTCGGCGAGGACCAGGTGCCGCACGTCGAGCTCACGCGCGAGGTCGCGCGCCGCTTCAACCACCTGTTCGGGCGCGAGCCGGGCTTCGAGGAGAAGGCCGCCGCCGCGAGGAAGAAGCTGGGCGGCAAGCGCGGCCAGGCCTACGAGGACTACCGGGTCGCCTACCAGGAGCGCGGCGACGCGCAGGCGCTGGAAGGCGCGCGCTCGCTGGTCGCCGGCACGCAGAGCCTGTCGGACGACGACCGCGCGCGCCTGCTCGGCTGGCTCGAGGGCGGTCGTCGCCGGATCCTCGTCGAGCCGCAGGCGCTGCTGACCGCGACCTCGAAGGTGCCCGGGCTCGACGGCGCGAAGATGTCGAAGAGCTACGGCAACGCGGTCGCGATGCGCGAGGACCCGGCGTCGGTCACGAAGAAGCTGCGGCAGATGCCGACCGATCCGGCGCGCGTGCGGCGCACCGATCCCGGCAATCCCGAGAACTGCCCGGTCTGGCAGCTGCACCAGGTCTATTCGGACGACGAGGTGAGGGCGTGGGCCGACCGCGGCTGCCGCAGCGCGGGCATCGGCTGCCTCGACTGCAAGCAGCCGGTGATCGACGCGATCGTCGCCGAGCAGAAGGTCTTCATCGAGCGCGCGCAGCCGTACGTCGACGAGCCGCGCCGCGTGCGCGACATCATGGACGCCGGCTGCGAGCGCGCGCGCGGTCGCGCGCGAGACGATGCGCGACGTCAAGGACGCGATGGGGCTCGGGTACGCCTGAGCGGCCCGCGGCCGCGCCCCGCCCGGGCGGCCGGCGGCGCCGGGTGCGCCCTGCGCCGCGGCGGTGTGCCGCGTGCCCCTATTTCGCCGCGCCGCCGACGTTGATCGTCACGCCCCGCCGCCGGAGCTCGTCGACGACCAGGCGCGCGCTCGCGTTGCCGCCCTCCGAGAGTCGCTGCATCCCCGACGCGATCGCGTCGAGCTGGCCGCGCACCTTGTTCGCCGCGTCGATCTGCTGCTGCTGCGAGGCGGCCGCGACCTGCAGCCCGCCGCGCTCGGCGACCAGCAGCCAGGTCTGGGTCGCACCCCACAGCAGCAGCGCCGCGATCGCGACCGCGATCGCGGTGAAGGTGCCGGTGTCGAGCGGCGCCGGGCGCGGCGTGCCGCGTGCGGAGTCCTCGGCGTCGGCGCGGTCGGGCAGGGGCACGGGCATCGGGCGGGCCGCGTAGACGTTGTCGCTCATCTCACTTCCCCTTGCCGGCGGGCGCCGGTGCGGCGGGCGCGGGCGCCGAGGCGGTGAAGGTCACGCCGTTCGCGTTGAGCAGCGCGGTCACGTCCTTGTCCTGGTTGCGCACCGCGAGCTCGGCGAGCGCGCGGATGATCTCCTGGTTGAGCCGCTCGAGCGCGACGCTCTGCTGGATGAACTGCGCGCGTTCGGCGATCTCCGACTGGGACGCGCGGTTCAGCGCGACCATCGACACGTTGGCCGCGACGATGCCGGCGAAGGGAAGGGCCAGTCCGAGGAGGATCCGGCGCTGCAGGGTTCGGGTCATGGAGGCTCCGGGAGACGTCTCGGGGACGGGGAGGGCGGGGCTCAGTGCAGGCGACGCGCCTTCGCGCGCATCGCACCGATCATCGGCAGCAGCCCGGCGACCAGCAGCAGCACCGAGGAGGGCAGCGGCACCGTCCCGCCGCCCTGCACGACGTTCACGCGCACCTGCAGGGTCACGTCCGAGACCGCGGCGCTGAACCCGCTGGCGTTCGAGCCGATGCCGCTCAACGTGATCAGGTCGTCGTAGGTGCCCAGCGCGCCGGTGTTGCCGAACGAGATGCCCAGCGCGCCGGTGGTCGCCCCCGCGCCCAGGCCGGAGAACGCGTCGAAGCCGGTGTACGCGAAGTCCAGCCCGCCGGTGGTCCCCGCGCCGAGCAGGAAGCTGCCCGCCAGCAGGTCCGCGAGCCCGGTGGCGTCGTTCAGCGCGAACAGCGATGCGGTGGTGCCCGCCGAGCCGAGCGTCACGTTCCCGAGGTCGAGCAGGTAGCTGTTCTCGCCGGTCTGCACCAGGCCGCCGCCGGAGAAGCCGGCGCTCGCGAAGTTGTTGACCTGGCCGGACAGCAGGATCGGGCCCGCGCCGAGCGACAGGTCGGCCATCTCGGCGTTGCGGCTGAGCAGCGCGAACTGCGCGGAGCCGGTGAAGACGCCCGAGGTCGAGGTGTTCAGCCCGACGCCGAACTGCGCGCCCTGGCCGGCACCCAGGCCCGCACCGAGGTTGCCGCCGCCGGTGAAGCCCGACCCGGTCACCGACACCGTGCCGGCCAGCACGTCGTTGACCCCGGTGTTCACCGCGCCGTTGCTCAGCGCGATGACCGCGTCGGTCAGCGTGTCGCCGACGTGCACGATCCCGAAGTCGATCGGCGCCGCCGAGGCGAGCTGCGCGACCGCGGTCTGGTAGACCCGGCCCGCGATCGTCACCGTGCCCGTGCCGACCCCGACGTCCGCGGCGTTCGTGGTGCCCGCGCCGGTGGACGTGTAGTCGAGGGTCAGCGCGTTCGTGAACGCGCCGGAGGTGGCGGTGCTCATCGTCACCCCCACCGCGCCCGCGGTGGCCGCGGCGGCGATGCCGTTCGCCGGTCCGGTCAGCGTCGTCGAGAACGGCGCGCCCGCGCCGCTCGCGCCGGTCACGCGCAGGTTCTCGGTGAACGCGTCCGGCGAGGTGTTGGTGACGTTGACCACCGTCGACACCGGGGCGTCGCCGACCCGGGCGACGAGCGCCGCCGGGGCCTGGGCCGCGGTGACGAGGTTGCCCGCGCCGTTGGCCGTCCGGTAACCGGTCGCCTGCGTCGTCACGTTCGCGCCGGGCAGCGCGAGGTCCGCGAGGCCGCTGGTGCCGGCGCCGGTCGAGGCGAGCGCGAGCGACACGGTGCCGGTGTTGACGCCGGCCGCGGACGCGAGCTGCGAGACCGCGAGGTTCGCGCTGCCGCCGGCCGCGATGTTCGCGAACGTGCCCGACGCGGTCGCGCCGCCGGCGGTGCCGGAGACCGAGGCGCTCAGGCCCTCCTGGAAGCCCGCCGGCACGCTCGGCGCGAGCGTGTTCGAGATCGCGACCGAGCCGTTCGCGGCGGTGCCGACCCGCACGTTGCCGAGGTTGACCGTGGCCGGCACGTTCGCCTGCGCCGCCTGGTAGACGCCGCCGGTGAC
>JAGVSZ010000385.1 GCA_019137045.1 Betaproteobacteria bacterium | reverse complement strand
CGAAGCGCTACAAGGAACTGCGCGCCGCCTTACAGGAGAAGGGCGACGAGGCTGCGCTCGCCGCCGCGCGCGCACTGCTCGAGGACACTCAGAACCTGTCGCTGGGCGACCGCGAGCGGCTGTTCGGCTGGCTCGAGGGCGCGCGCCGGGTGATCCTGCCCGAGCCGCAGCCGCTCCTGACCGCGACGCCGCGCGTGCCCGGCCTCGACGGCGACAAGATGTCCAAGTCGCGCGGCAACGCGATCTTCCTGCGCGAGGATCCCGCCGAGGTCGCGCGCAAGGTGCGCACGATGCAGACCGATCCGGCGCGCGTGCGCCGCAGCGACCCGGGCAACCCCGAACGCTGCCCGGTGTGGCCGCTGCACCAGGTCTACTCGGACCAGGCGACGCGCGACTGGGTGTGGAAGGGCTGCACCACCGCGAGCATCGGCTGCCTCGAGTGCAAGCAGCCGGTGATCGACGCGATCATCCGCGAGCAGGCCCCGATCCACGAACGTGCGCAGAAGTACCTCGACGACCCCCAGCTCGTGCGCAACATCGTGGCCGACGGCTGCGAGAAGGCGCGCGAGATGGCGGAGGAAACCATGGCCGACGTACGCGAGGCGATGGGCCTCCGCTACGGCTGACCCGCGCGATGTCCGCCGAAGCCTCGCTCGACCTCGAGCATCCGTCGCCCGCGCCGCGGCCGCTCGCGCGCGTCTACGGCGAGCCGCTCGCCGAGCTGCCGGCCGACCTCTACATCCCGCCCGAGGCCCTCGAGGTGTTCCTCGAGACCTTCGAGGGCCCGCTCGACCTGCTGCTCTACCTGATCCGGCGGCAGAACGTCAACGTGCTCGACATCCCGATGGCGGAACTCACGCGCCAGTACCTGGGCTACGTCGAGATGATGAGGCGCACGCAGCTCGAGCTCGCGGCCGAGTACCTGCTGATGGCGGCGGTGCTGATCGAGATCAAGTCGCGGCTCCTGCTGCCGCGTCCGCCGACCGCGCCCGGCGAAGAGCCGGAGGATCCGCGCGCCGAACTGGTGCGCCGGCTCCTCGAATACGAGCGCATGAAGGCGGCCGCGCGGGCCATCGACGAACTGCCGCACGCCGGGCGCGACTATGCGGTGGTGCGCGTGTGGTTCGAGCGCGTCGCGACGCAGCGCTTCGCCCGGGTCCACCCCGAGGACCTGCGCGCGGCGTGGGCCGGGCTCGTGCAGCGCGCGCGCGTCAACCGCCACCACCTCGTCACGCGCGAGCAGCTCTCGGTGCGCGCGGAGATGAGCCGCATCCTGAAGGCGCTGGAGCCGGGCCGCTACGTGGAGTTCACGGCGCTGTTCGCGGCGCACGCGGACGTGCCGCACCTGGTCGTGACCTTCCTCGCGCTGCTCGAGCTCGCGCGCGAACAGCTCGTCGACCTGAGCCAGGCCGAAGCCTATGCTCCGATCCACGTCCATGCGAAAGGCGAGGGCGGGTTCGCCCTCGCGAGCGATCTGCCATGACCGACGAAGACCATCGGGCCGAAGCCCCGCCCGCGGAACTGCCCGCGAACGCCGGCGAAGTGAGCGACCTCGGCGAGGTGAAGCGCGTCCTCGAGGCGACGCTCCTCGTCGCGGGTGAAGCGGTCGCCGCGAACGAACTCGCGCGGCTGTTCGACCCGCCGCTCGACGCGGAAACGGTGCGCAAGCTCCTGGGCGAGATACGCGACGACTGGTCCGGACGCAAGGTCGAACTGGTCCAGGTCGCGTCGGGGTGGCGCTTCCAGGCGACGCCCTCGCTGCAGTCCTACCTCGACCGGCTCTCGCCCGAGAAGCCTCCCCGCTACTCGCGCGCGGTGATGGAGACGCTCGCCATCATCGCCTACCAGCAACCCGTCACCCGCGGCGACATCGAGGCCATCCGCGGGGTCGCCGTGTCCACGAACGTCGTCAAGGCGCTCGAGGACCGGCAGTGGATCGAGGCGGTCGGCCACCGCGAGACGCCGGGACGTCCGGCGCTCTACGCGACGACCCGCACCTTCCTCGACGACCTCGGCCTGCGCTCCCTCGCGGAGCTGCCCCCCCTGGCCGAGCTCGACGCCTCAACCCTCCTGGAGATCCCCGATGCCCCAGCCAAGGCCGCCGAGGCGGCACTCGCACTCGCGACCCCGATCCTCGGGCCCGATGCGGCAGTCGACCCTGCATCCCCACCAGTCGAGCCTGGCGATGCAGGGGTTCGAGGCGAGCCTTCCGCCTCCGAGACACAAACGCTCCACTGACGAGGTCTTCTCGGAGCCGCAGCGCCTGCACAAGGTGCTGGCGAGCTGCGGGTTCGGCTCGCGCCGCGCGATGGAGGACATGATCCTCGCCGGCCGGATCACCGTGAACCGGATGCCGGCGGAGATCGGCCAGAAGGTCGGCCCCGGCGACGAGGTCCGCATCAACGGCGAGCCGGTGAAGGTGCGCTTCGCCGAGCCGAAGGCGCGCGTGCTCGTCTACCACAAGCCGGCGGGCGAACTCGTGACCCGCGACGACCCGGACGAGCGTCCGACCGTGTTCGGCATGCTGCCGGCGATCCACGATGGACGCTGGATCGCGGTCGGCCGCCTCGACTACAACACCGAGGGCCTGCTGCTGTTCACCAATTCGGGCGAACTCGCCAACCGCCTGATGCATCCGCGCTACGAGGTCGAGCGCGAATACGCGGTGCGCGTGCTCGGGCGGCTCTCCGACGAGCAGGTCGCGACGCTCCTGCGCGGCGTCGAACTCGACGACGGCCCGGCGAAGTGCGAGAAGGTCGAGGACGCCGGCGGCGACGAGGACGCCTCGAACCACTGGTACAAGGTCGTCGTCAAGGAAGGGCGGAACCGCGAGGTGCGCCGCCTGTTCGAGACGCTCGGCCTCACGGTGTCGCGCCTGCTGCGCGTGCGCTACGGCCGGGTCGCGATGCCGCCGCAGCTCAAGCGCGGCGAGGTGATGGAACTCGAGCCGCAGGAGACCAACGCGCTCCTCAGGTCCGCGGGGCTCAAGGCGAACGGCGGCGGACCCTCGCCGCAGGGTCCGCGGCCGCAGGGCGGGCAGAAGCCGCGTCACGCGCAGCGTCCGCGCGGCGGGGCGCCGCAGGGCGAGGGCGCTTCGGACGAAGCGCGCCCGGCCGGCAGCCGCAAGCGCAGGCGCGGACGCAAGCGCGGCGGCCAGGCCGGTCCGCGTCCGGCCTCCGGTGCACCGGGCGCGCATGCTGCCGAGCGCGAGGTCAACGGGAACGTCCTGAACGGTCCGGTTTCGAC
>JAGVSZ010000514.1 GCA_019137045.1 Betaproteobacteria bacterium | reverse complement strand
GAGCGCGAGACGATCCGCGGACACGTACTTCGACGCCTCCTCGGCGCGCCGCTTGAGCGCGTCGACCGGCTCCAGCGCCGCCGTCTTGGAGCTCAGCAGTCCGAGCACCACGCCCTTCGATTTCGGCACGAACCGCAGCGGGGCGAAGTCGCCCGCGCGCGGCGTGTCGTACTCGAGCAGGAAGTGGTTGACCTGCGCGCGGCCGAAGAGCTTCTCCGCGATCGAGTCGTAGCCGCCCTCGGAGAGGTACTTGCCCTTGTAGTTGCCGCGGCACATGTGCACGCCGACCACCATGTCCGCCGGCCGGTTCTTCACCGCCTCGTTGATCGCGTCGACGTAGAGGTCGACGAGCGCTTCCGGGTCGCCGCCGCCCGCCTTCACCCGCTCGCGCGCCGCCGGGTCGCACAGCATGGCGAGCGCCACCTCGTCGAGCTGGACGTACTGCGCACCCGCGGCGGCGAGCGCCGCGATCTCCTCCTGGTACACCTTGCCCAGGTCCACGACGAACTGCCGCGCGTCGGCGTAGATGCCCGGGTCGGCGTAGTCCTTGCCGCGCCAGAAGTGCATCGTCGAGGGTGCTGGCATCGTGACCTTCGGCGTCGCCTGCGTGAGTCCCTTCACGAACCGGAATTCGTCGACCGTGATGTCCCCGCCGCGCTTCACCTTGCCCACGACGTGCGGCGCGGTGAAGTCGGACTCGTGGCCGTGCGCGTCGCGGAAGCGGAACGCCGCCTCCTTGACCGTCAGGCCGTTGGTCCGCTCGACGAAGCGCGCCCAGTACGAGATGCGCCGGAACTCGCCGTCGGTGACCACCTGCAGGCCGCAGTCCTCCTGCAGCTTCACGACCGCGCGGATCGCCTCGTCCTGGATGCGCGCGAACTCGGCGTCGGAAAGCGCCTTCTCGGCGTGGCTCTTGAAGGCGTGCCGCAGATTCGCGGGCCGGAGCAGGCTGCCGATGTGGTCGGCGCGGAAGGGCGGGCGGCCGTTCGGGGTGATCTTCATCGCGAACCTCGCAAGCGGGAAGCGGCGATGGTAACGCAGCCGTCGCCGCTCCGCGGCGGCCCTGCTAGACTCCCCGCGCCCCATGCGCCACGACGCGAACTCGCTCCGTCGCAAGAACGCGCCGCTCGTCCTCGCCGAGCGCGCGCGGGCGGCGCCCGACGCGGTCGCCTTCCGCTCCAAGCACCTCGGCATCTACCGCGAGCGCACCTGGCGCGACTACGCGTCCCTCGTGGAGCGCTGCGCGCGCGCGCTCGCGGCGCTCGGCCTGGCGGCCGGCGACAGGGTCGCGCTCATGGGCGACGCCTGCGAGGAGTGGATGCTGTGCGACCTCGCGGCGCAGGCGCTCGGCGCGGTGACCTACGGCATCTACCCCACCGCGTCGGCGGCGGAGGTCGAGTACCAGATGCGCGACGGGGGCGCGTCGATCTTCGTCGCCGAGGACCAGGAGTACGTCGACCGGCTGCTGCCGCTCCTCGCGCGCCTGCCGGCGGTGCGCTGGATCGTGGTGATCGACGACGCGGCGATGTTCGCGTACGACGACCCGCGCCTGCAGCGCTACGGCCGGCTGCTGGAGGGCGCGGCGCCTGCGCCCGACCCCGCCGGCGCGCTCGCGCAACTCGCCGCGCGCGTGCCGCCCGAGGCGCCGGCGTTCATCGTCTACACCTCCGGCACCAGCGGCCACCCGAAGGGCGCGCTCGTCCCGCACGGCCGCCACCTCGCCGGCGCGTTCAACCTGGTGACGCACTACCCGACGCTCGCGGAGAAGGCGCACCGCACGGTCGTCTTCCTGCCGCTGTGCCACGTCCTCGGGCGCGACGTCGCGATCACCCTGCCGCTCGTCTCGCAGCTCGTGCCGCACTTCGGCGAAGACCTCGCCGACCTCCCGCAGACCCTGTTCGAGGTCGCGCCGACCGCGCTCTTCGCCGTGCCGCGCTACCTGCAGAAGTTCGCCTCGCAGGTCCTGGTCGGCATCTCGGGGACGGCGACGATCAAGCGCGCCGCGTACGGTCTCGCCGCGCGCATCGGCCGGGCGCACGCCAGGCGGCGCTGGGAGGGCGAGACTCGCGCCGCGTCCGCGCTCGCCTACCGCCTGGCGCGCGCCGCGGTGTTCCGCCCGCTCCTCAACAAGCTCGGGCTCGACCGCCTCGAGCTCGTCCTCGCCGGCGGCGCCGCCGTGCCGCCCGAGACGGCCGCGCTGTGGCAGGTCTGGGGCGTGAACGTGTGCGAGATGTACGGCCAGACCGAGACCGCCGGCGCGATCATCGCCGGCCAGCGCGGGCCGTTCCCGCGTCCGGGCGACGTCGGCACGGTGCCCGCGGGCTGGGAGGTCAGGCTCGGCGCGGGCGACGAGATCCTGGTGCGCAGCCCCGACCTCTTCGACGGCTACTGGAACGACCGCGGCGCGACCGACGCGGTGCTCGACGCCGACGGCTGGCTGCACACCGGCGACGTCGGCGCGTGGGCCGACGGGCGGCTGCGGATCGTCGACCGCGCGCGCGACTTCATCGTGACCGCGGGCGGCAAGACGCTGTCGCCCTCCTACATCGAGAACGCGCTGCGCGCGAGCCCGTACGTCGCCGAGGCGGTGGTGTTCGGGCACGGACGCAAGTACGTGACCGCCCTCCTGGAGATCGACTACGACACGGTGTCGGACTGGGCGCGCGCGCACGGCGCCGCCTACACCGGCTTCACCAGCCTCGCGCAGCACGCGGCGGTCGAGCGCCTGCTCCAGGGCGAGATCGAGCGCGCGAACGCGCAGCTCGCGCGCGTCGAGCAGGTGAAGCGCTTCCGCATCCTGCCGAAGGCGCTCGACCCGGAGGAGGAAGGCGAGCCGGTCACGCCGACGCGCAAGGTGAAGCGCCGGCTCATGTACGAGCGGTTCGAGACGCTGGTGGAGTCCATGTACGATGACGCGGAGGAGCGGCTCGTCGCCGCCGCCGCGGGCGGGCTGCTGCACCAATGACGCCAACGAGGAGGAGACCATGAGACGAACTGCCCTCACGACCGTGCTCGCCGCGAGCCTCGCCGCGACCGGCGCTCTCGCGCAGGATGCCTACGTCGTCGGCCTGACCGGCGCGCTCACCGGTCCGGCGGCGGCGACGTACGCCCCGGTGATCGAGGCGATGCGCGCCTACGTGGACCACGTGAACGGCAAGGGCGGCGTGAACGGGCGGCAGATCCGCCTCATCGTCGCGGACAACCAGGGCGAGCCGTCCAAGGCCGCGGCCGACGCGAAGAAGCTCCTCGCGCAGGACAAGGTGCTCGTCCTGATCAACTCGAGCCTGTCGTCCACCTACGCGCCGATGATCGCGGAGGCGAAGCGCGCCGGCGTCCCGCTCTTCTACGCCGGCGCGGTGTGCCCGAAGGAGACCTACCCGCCGGCCGACCCGCTGCAGTTCTGCTCGACCGCGTTCGGGGCGCAGTACGACAGCCGCTTCGCGATGGGGTTCGTCAAGGAGCGCGCGCGGGAGGCGCCGCGCGTCGGCTACGCGGCGATGGCGATCCCGATCTCGCGCGGCGAGATCGACTACGCCGAGAGCCTGACGAAGCAGCTCGGGATGACGCCGGTCGACAAGGAGATCATCCCGCCGCCGACGCCCGACTACACGCCGTTCGCCACCCGGCTCAAGGACGCGAACGCGAACTGGGTCTATTCGTGGGCGCCGTGGGTGACGCAGGTGCGCACGCTCGAGGCGCTGCGCCGCCTGGGATGGAAGGGCGACTACATCGCGTACGCGCACATCCAGGCGGAGGACGAGCTCGAGCGGCTGAAGGACGGCGACCTGTACGTGTTCGGCACCAACGCGTTCTTCCAGGACACCCTGCCGGTGCACGCCGAGATCCGCGCCGCGACCCACCGCGCCAAGCTGAACTACCCGATCACGCAGCTCACCGAGGGGTTCATCGCCGGCCTGGTGCTCGAGGCGGCGCTGAAGGGGACGCCCTGGCCGCCGACGCCGCAGAAGGTGCTCGCGTCGATGAACAACCTCAAGGTCGACACCAAGGGCCTGCGCGGCGGGCCGATCGAGTGGACCAAGGACAACCACTTCCGCACCCGGCAGTACTACCGCGTCTACCGCTGGGACCCGGCGAAGAACGCGATCGTGCGGGTGAAGGACTGGACCGCGCTCGACGTGAAGTAGCCTGCGCTCACGCGCGAAGCGCGCACATGGGCGCGGTTGCGCGGCGCCGTCGCCGCGCAGCCGCGGGGAAACCATAGGCGGGGCCTCTCCATTCAGCTCGCGGTCAACATCGCGGTACTCGCGTCGATCTATGCGCTGATCGGCTGCGGCTACGTGCTGATCTACCGCACCAGCCGCGTGCTCAACCTCGCGCACGGCGAGCTGATGATGGTGGCGGCGTACCTGCTGCTCGCCACCGCCTCGCTCTTCTCGGGGCACCCGCTCGCCGCGTTCGCCGCCTCCGCCCTGCTCGGGCTCGTGGTCGGCGCCGCGGTCTACCTGGTGCTGATGCGCAAGATGACCGGCGAGCGCGTGCTCGCCGCGGTGCTCGCCACGGTCGCGCTCGGGATCCTCCTGCGCGGGATCGTCGTCCTCGTCTGGTCCGCCCAGCAGCAGTACCCCGGCCAGGCGCTGGGATGGTCCAACCCCGCGCTCGCGCTGCCCGGGGGCGCGCGCATCTCGGCCGCGGCGGCCGCGCTGGTGCTGACGACTGCGGCGGCGTACGCGGGCCTGTTCGCGTTCCTGCGCTACACGCGCTGGGGGATCCGCATGCGCGCGGCGGGGCAGAACCCGCTGCTCGCCGCGCAGCGCGGGATCCGACTGCACGGGGTGTACGCGCTCGCCTGGGGGCTCTCGACCTTCACCGGCGGGCTCGCGGGGATGCTGATCGCGCTCGACGCCGGGCTCGAGCAGACGATGGTGGTGATCGGGCTGAAGGCCTTCCCGGCGGCGCTCGTCGGCGGGCTCGACAGCCTGGTCGGCGCGATCGCCGGGGCGCTGATCGTGGCGGCGGCCGAGGTGCTGCTGATCCACTACGTGAACCCGCTGCTCGCCGACGTGGTGCCGTTTCTCGTGCTGATCGCGATGCTGCTCGCGCGGCCCTGGGGGCTGTTCGGCACGCGCGAAGAACTGGACCGCGTGTAGTGCCCTTCGCGAGCGGCTACTTCCGGACGAGCTACGCGCGCGAGCTGCGCCTGGTCGACACGCGCGCGCAGGCGGCGAGCCTGACCGTGTTCCTCGCGGCGCTCGGCGCGTTCCCCTTCGTCGCGTCGTCGTTCCTGCTCGACCTCGCCAACCAGTTCTTCCTCGCGTCGATCGGGGCGGTGGCGCTGATGCTGCTGACCGGCTACGCGGGCCAGGTGTCGCTCGGGCACGCGGGGCTGCTCGCGGCGGGGGCGTTCACGGTCGGGATCCTCGTCAAGGAGGCGAACGCGCCGTTCTGGGTCACCCTCCCCGCCGCCGCCGGGGTCGGCGCGCTGCTCGGGGTGGTGTTCGGCCTGCCGTCGCTGCGGCTGCGCGGGCTGTACCTCGCGGTGAGCACGCTCGCGCTCTACTTCGTGGTGCACTACGTCGGCAGCGAGTACGAGACCGAGCGCGGCTTCTCGACCGGGATCATCGTCGACCCGCCCGCCCTCGGTCCGCTCGTCGTGAGCGACGCGCGCGCCTGGTACTTCGTGCTGCTCGCCGCGGCCGCCGCGACGGTGGTGCTCGCCTTGAACCTGCTGCGCTCGCGCAGCGGGCGGGCGTGGCGCGCGATCCGCGACCACGAGACGGTGGCGGAGGCGCTCGGGATCGGCGTGCCGGCGTACAAGCTCGCGGCGTTCGTGGTGAGCTCGATGCTGACCGCGGTGGCGGGGGCGCTGTTCGCGTACTACCGCGGGTTCGTGTCGATCGAGGCGTTTTCGCTCTTCCTCTCGATCCAGTACGTCGCGATGGTGATCATCGGGGGGATGGGGTCGATCCTCGGCGCGCTGCTCGGCGCGGCGTTCGTGACGCTGTTCCCGTACGCGATCGAGGCGCTGATCGAGGTCCTGCCCACGCCGGAGCGCTACGCGAACCTCGTGTTCGCGGTGAACTACGCGGCGTTCGGCCTGGTGATGGTGGCGTTCCTGCTCTTCGAGCCGGAGGGGCTGGTGGGGATCTGGCGGCGCGTGCGCGACTGGTTCGTGCTCTGGCCGTTCCGGCAGCGGCCGCTCGCGGGGACGAAGTGACGACCGGCGCGCCGCTGCTCGCGCTCGAGCAGGTCGAGGTGACCTATCACCGCGTCATCACCGCGGTGCAGGGCGTGACGCTGAAGGTGGCGCGCGGGCAGATCGTGGCGCTGCTCGGGACGAACGGCGCGGGGAAGACGACGACCCTGCGCGCGATCTCCGGATTTCTCGGGCTGGACGACGCGCGCGTGACCGAGGGCGCCGTCGCCTACCGCGGCGAGCGCATCGAGAACCGGCCGCCGCACGAGATCACGGCGCGCGGGATCGTGCTGGTGCCGGAGCGCGACAAGGTGTTCCCGAACCTGTCGGTGGCCGAGAACCTCGTCGCGAACGTGCCGCGGGGCGCGCCGCGCGCCGATCTCGCCTACGAGCTCTTCCCGAAGCTCGCCGAGCTGCGCGGGCGGGAGGCGGGTTATCTCTCCGGCGGCGAGCGGCAGATGCTCGCGCTCGGCGCGGCGATCGCGTGCGGGCCGGAGCTGCTGCTGGTGGACGAGCTGTCGCTCGGCCTGGCGCCGGTCGTCGTGCAGGACCTCGCGAAGCGGCTGCAGGAGATCCGCGACCGGCTCGGGATCACGATCCTGCTGGTCGAGCAGAACGCCCCGGTGGCGCTGGGGATCGCGGACTGGGGCTACGTGATGGAGAACGGGCGCGTCGTGCTGGACGGCGACGCGGCGCGGCTCGGCGCGCACCAGGACATCCGCGAGTTCTACCTGGGCCAGTCGTCCGGCGAGCGGCGCAGCTACCGCGAGGTGAAGCAGTACCGGCGCAGCCGGCGGTGGTATGGCTGAGCTCGCGGTCGAGCGCGTCACGCTGCGGTTCGGCGGGCTGGTGGTGCTCGACGACGTGTCGCTCGCCGTGGAGCGCGGCGAGCTCTGCGCGCTGATCGGGCCGAACGGGGCGGGCAAGACCTCGGTCTTCAACTGCATCAGCGGGCTGTACCGGCCGGCGTCGGGGCGGATCCGGTTCCAGGGACACGACCTCGTGGGAATGAAGCCGCACGCCGTGGCGCAGCGGGGCGTGGCGCGGACGTTCCAGCACGGGGAGCTCTTTCCGCACCTGACGGTGGTGGAGAACCTGCTCGTGGGGCGGCACACGCGGTTCCGCACGAACATCGTGGGCGAGACGCTGTTCAGTCGGCGCGTGAGAGCGCAGGAGGTCGAGCACCGGCGCGTGACCGAGGAGATCCTCGACTTCGTCGAGCTGGGGCGGCACCGGCACACGACGGTGGCGGAGTTGCCGTTCGGGATGCAGAAGCTGGTCGGGTTCGCGCGCGCGCTCGCGCTCGAGCCGCAGCTCCTGCTGCTCGACGAGCCGTCGGCGGGCCTGAACCGCGACGAGCGGGAGGACCTCGCGCGCTTCATCCTGCGAATCAAGCACGAGCTCGGGATCCCGATGATCTGGATCGAGCACGACATGCAGATGGTGGCGGACCTGGCCGACCGGATTTTCGTGCTCGACTACGGCAGGCCCCTGGCGGAGGGGACACCGGCGCAAGTGCTCAACGATCCGCGCGTGATCGCGGCGTATCTGGGACAGGCGGCGGCTTAGATTTCACGCACCGCGGTGGCGCATCGGGGACGATCCTGCCTCCCAATAGGGGCCCGGATGCGGCATGTCATCGAAGCGGCGAGCGGCCCGCCACTGGACGTGGTGTGGCGTAACATAGTCGACATTGCCCCAGGAGCAGCACGATGACGAAACTCATGGATACGGCGATCTCCGAGATAGCCAAGCTGCCCGAGCCGGAGCAGGACGTCCTGGCGGTCATCTTGCTCGAAGAGATCGCGTCCGAGCGTCGCTGGTCAGAGTCCTTTGCGAAATCCCGGGACGCCCTTGCCAAGCTCGCTGAAGAGGCGCTCGCCGAGTACACGGCAGGCCGCACCACGCCTCTCGAGAGGCAGTGAAGTCCGAGGTCACCGCGAAATTCCGCGCGCTGTTCGCCGCGGCGCCTGGGCCCGTACAGCTCAAGATCCGAGAAGCGTATCGCTTGTGGGCGGAGAACCCGCGGCACCCGTCGCTTCGCTTCAAGAAAGTCCACGATACCCTGCCCGTCTATTCCGTCCGTGTCGACCTCGACTGGCGCGCCGTCGGCGTGCTACGGGAGGACACGATGATCTGGTTCTGGGTCGGCTCGCACGACGAGTACGAGAGGCTGATCAAACAGCTTTGAGCGCGAGCGGGCTGATCTCACGATCGCCCGGACCCGGCGCCGGAAAACCCCCGGGGCGCAAGCCTGCGGAGGTTCGGGAAAGCCCACCGCTCCGCGCGTATATGCGTTGACGCCCGCCACTACCTTCGACGCCGTCTCCGTCTCGATCGAGGAGGACGAGCACCTGTTGCGCGTCCGCTTCGCCGACGCCGAGTTCAACGCGCGACGCTACCTCGTCCTCGAGCGCGCCAAGGCGCCCGACGCCCACGACGCCGAGCTCGGCCTCGACGGCTACAGCGTGGAGCTCGACGCGCCGTCGCAGGCCTGCTACGGCGGCATCGCGCTCTTCGAGCTCGCCGCCGACCGCGTGACCGTGACGTTCGAGGACGACGCGCTCCCGGGAGTCGCGCGAGCGCTCGTCGTCACGTTCGCGCTCCGCGGCCGGCAGCGCGCCCAGCTCCGCGGCTGCCTCGAGCGGATCTTCGCCGGCACCGGGTGCTTCCTCGACGCCGGGGTTTGAGCCGGGACAGCCCGCGCGCCGGGCGGCGGCCCGGCACGAGCACGACGACCTCGTGCGGTTTATCCTCGAGATCAGGCAAGCGGCCGGAATGATCCGGCGCTCGGCGAGACGCGAGCGGAGCCCCCACGATGACGCTGCAACGACTGCTGGGAATCGAGCTTCCGATCATCCAGGCGCCGATGGCGGGCGTGCAGGGCAGCGCGCTGGCGGTGGCCGTCTCCAATGCCGGCGCGCTGGGGTCGCTCCCCTGCGCCATGCTCGGTCCCGACGCCATGCGCATGGAACTGGCGGCGATCAAGGCGGGCACCGATCGTCCCTTCAATGTGAACTTCTTCTGCCACCAGCCGCCGACGCCGAGCGCAGAGCGCGAGGCGGCCTGGCGTGCCGCGCTCGCCCCCTATTTCCGGGAGTACGAGATCGATCCGGACAGCATTCCCGCCGGGCCGGGGCGCGTGCCCTTCGGTGCCGAGGCCGCGGACATGCTCGACGAGTTCAGGCCCGCCGTCGTGAGCTTCCACTTCGGCCTGCCGTCGGCGCAGCTGCTGGCGCGAGCGCAGGCCGCCGGCTCGAAGATTCTCGCTTCGGCGACGACCGTCGAGGAGGCGCGCTGGCTCGAAGCGCAGGGCGTCGACGCCATCATCGCGCAAGGCCTGGAGGCGGGCGGACATCGCGGAATCTTCCTGTCCGAGGACCTGACCTCCCAGGTCGGCACGTTCGCGCTGCTGCCGCAGATCGTGCGCGCGGTGAAGCTCCCGGTCATCGCCGCCGGCGGCATCGCGGACGCGAAAGGCGTCGCGGCGGCAATGGCGCTCGGCGCCGCCGGCGTGCAGATCGGAACGGCCTACCTGCTCTGCCCCGAAGCGACGACGAGCGTAGTGCATCGCGCCGCGCTGAAGAGCGAGGCGGTCCGCCATACGGCGCTCACGAACCTGTTCACGGGCCGGCCCGCCCGCGGCATCGTGAACCGGATCATCCGGGAGCTGGGTCCGATCAGCCCCGCCGCGCCCGCTTTTCCCCTGGCCACCGCGGCCATTGCTCCGCTGCGCGCCAGGGCCGAGGGCCGTGGCTCCGGGGATTTCTCGCCGCTGTGGTCCGGCCAGAACGCGACCGGCTGCAAGGAGATCCCCGCCGCCGAGCTCACGCGCGAGCTGGCGGCCGGGGCGTAGCGATCGACGCCACAAGCATGGGCGAGATCGTTGGCGATGCCGGCCTGACCATCGAGTCATTCCGCGAGCTGCCGTAACGGCGGCGATGGACACCGACGTCCTCATCGTCGGCGCCGGGCCCACCGGCCTGATGCTCGCCAACCAGCTCGCGCGCCGCGGCGTGCGCGCGCTGATCGTCGATCGACACGCCGGGCCGGCGCGCGAGACGCGCGCGCTCGGCGTGCAGGCGCGCACGCTGGAGATCTACTCGCGCCTCGGCGTCGTCGACCAGGCGCTCGAGCTCGGGAAGCGCGCCACCGGCGCCAACCTCTGGGCGCGCGCGCGCCGCACCGCGCGCATCCCGCTCGGCGACATCGGGCGCGACATCAGCCCCTATCCCTTCTTGCTGATCCTCGGCCAGGACGACAACGAGCGCCTGCTCGGCGAGGCGCTGCGCCACCGCGGCATGGCGGTGCGCTGGAACACCGAGCTCGTCGGCTTGGCGCAGGAAGCCGGCCACGTGAAGGCGACCCTGAAGCAGCCCGACGGCAGCACGCGCGAGGTCGTCGCGGCGTGGCTCGCCGGCTGCGACGGCGCGCGCAGCAGCGTGCGCGAGCTGAGCGGCATCCCGTTCGAAGGCGCGCCCTACGAGCACGTGTTCTTCGTCGCCGACACGCAGGTCGCCGGGCCGATGTTCCCCGGCGAGCTGAACGTGTACCTGTGGCGCGAGGGCTTCCACCTCTTCTTCCCGATGCGCGGCGCGGACCACTGGCGCGTCGTCGGCATCCTGCCGCAGACGCTGCGCGGCCGCGACGACCTCGCCTTCGACGACGTCGTCCCCGCGATCCGCCGCGAGGCCGGCATCGCGCTCGACTTCCAGGCCTGCGCCTGGTTCTCGACCTACCGCATCCACCACCGGCGCGCGCGGCGCTTCCGCGACCGCCGCGCCTTCCTGCTCGGCGACGCGGCGCACATCCACAGCCCGGTCGGCGCGCAGGGCATGAACACCGGGCTCCAGGACGCGTACAACCTCGCGTGGAAGCTCGCGCTGGTGACCTCCGGGCGCGCCGACGCGCGCCTCCTCGACTCCTACGAGGACGAGCGCGTCCCGGTCGCGACGCGGCTGCTGAGCACCACCGACCGCGCGTTCGCGCTGATCGTCTCCGACACCTGGCTCGCCGGGCTCCTGCGCACGCGCGTCCTGGCGCGCGCGGCGGCGGCGGCGATGAAGCTCGCCCCGGCGCGCGAGTTCGCGTTCCGCACCGTCTCCCAGACCGGGATCCGCTACCCGCAGAGCGAGCTCTCCGAGACGCTGGACGGCCTCGACGCCGGCGCGCCGCGCGCCGGCGACCGCTTTCCGTGGCTGCGGCTCAAGCTGCGCGCGGACCGCCCCGCCGAGGATCTCTTCGAGGCGCTCGACGACACGCGCTTCAACCTGATCGTCGCCGGACAGCCGGCGCCGCCGGACGGCGTGCCCGGCCTCGGCGACCTCTTGCGCGTCCACGCGGCGGCGAGCGACCCGGCGAACGACCGCGCGCTCGCGCGCGTGGGGATCCCGCAGCCGTCCTTCTATCTCCTGCGTCCCGACGGCCACGTCGGGCTCGCCGGCGCGCGCTTCGCTCCCGCCGCGGCGGCGCGGTACGTCTCCGAGCGGCTGCACCTCAAGCCATGACCGCGGCGCTGCAAGCCGGCGACGAGCGGATCGCGCCCGCGGAGATCGAGCGGCGCGCGGCGTGCGGCGCCGCCGCGCTCGCGCGCGCCGGGGTGCGCGAGGACGACGTGGTGGCGCTGCTGCTCCACAACGGGCCGGCGTACCTCGAGGCGATGCTGGCCGCCCGCCGTCTCGGCGCGTACCACTGCCCGATCAACTGGCACTACAAGGCCGACGAGGCCGGGTTCATCCTGCGCGACAGCGGCGCGAAAGTGCTGATCTCGGAGCCCGGCCTCCTCGCGCAGATCGCCGGCGGCGTCCCGCCGGGCCTCGCGGTGGTCGACGACTGGGCCGGCACGCGCGCCGCGCACGCGCCGTGGACCGGTGCGCCGCGCCCGCCGCGCGGCAACATGCCCTACACCTCCGGCACCACCGGCCGCCCGAAGGGCGTGCGCCGCACCCCGGCGACCGACGAGCAGCGCCGCCTCGCCGCGGAGCTCTACCGGATCGCGCTCGGCGTCCGGCCGGACATGCGCGCGCTCCTGTCCGCGCCGCTCTACCACAGCGCGCCGAACCTCTACGGCCTGCAGGTCATGCTCGCGGGCGAAGCGCTCGTGCTCGAGCCGCGCTTCGACGCCGAGCGCACCCTCGCGCTGATCGAGCAGCACCGGATCACCGACCTCTACCTCGTGCCGACGATGTACGTGCGCCTGCTGCGGCTCGCGCCGGAGGTGCGCCGGCGCTACGACCTCTCGTCGGTGCGCTTCGTGTCCTCCACCGGCTCGCCGTGCGCGCCCGCGGTGAAGCGCGCGATGATCGAGTGGTGGGGCCCGGTATTCACCGAGACCTACGCCTCGAGCGAAGCCGGGCACATCACTTTCATCGACGCGCGCGAGTGGCTCGTCCGCCCCGGCTCCGCCGGGCGGCCGCTCGGCAAGGGCGTCGTGAAGATTCTCGACGACGGCGGGCGCGAGCTGCCGCCCGGCGAGGTGGGGCTCATCTACGCGCGTCAGCCCGCCTACCCGGACTTCACCTACGCCAACAACCCGGACGCGCGCCGCGCGCTCGAGCGCGACGGCCTGTGGAGCGTCGGCGACCTGGGCTACCTCGACGCCGACGGCTACCTGTACGTCGCCGATCGCCGGAGCGACCTGGTCATCTCCGGCGGGGTCAACATCTACCCGGCGGAGATCGAGGCGGTCCTCGTGACGCTGCCCGGCGTCGCCGACTGCGCGGTGTTCGGCATTCCCGACGCGGAGTTCGGCGAGGCGCTCGCCGCCGCGGTCGAACCGCGGCCGGGGGTCACGCTGTCGGGCGACGAGATCCGGGCGGGGCTGCGCGCGCGGATCGCCGGGTACAAGGTGCCGCGCGTGGTGACGTTCCACGCGGCGCTGCCGCGCGAGGACAGCGGGAAGATCTTCAAGCGCCTGCTGCGCGAGCCGTACTGGCGCGACGCAGGCCGCAGGATCTAGCAGCCTGTTGAAAAACTCCCCGAACAATGCTCTCGATTCATAGTCATAGTGGGAGCGTCGTTCGCGGGAGGAAAAGGATGCGTGGTCAAGTCGATCCCCAGGGCAGCATGTTCA
>JAGVSZ010000139.1 GCA_019137045.1 Betaproteobacteria bacterium | reverse complement strand
TGGCCCGCCGCCACGCCGGCCGCTTGACCCGCAGCCTGGCCCGCCGCCACGCCGGCCGCTTGACCCGCAGCCTGGCACGCCGCCACGCCGGCCGCTTGCCCCGCCGCCTGACCCGCCGCGACGCCGGCCGCTTGACCCGCCGCCTGACCCGCGGCCGCCTCAGTCCCGGGGATCGGCTCGGTGCGCTGCCGTCCCTGCTGCTGGCCGGGCTGGATGTCGACCGCGGTGTTCTGCGGCGCAACGAACTTCTGGACCGTGACGATCGTGCCGACCGCGTCCTTGCTGCCGGGCGGCACGTCGAGCGCGTAGCCGCCGACGACGATCGCGGCGACCGCGGCGAGGCCGGCGCCGATCCAGATCTTGCGCTTGCTGGACGGTATGTTCTGTTGGTCGCTCATTGTTTCCCCCAGAGGTGCCATCGCCCGGGGTGACCGGTGGATGGGTGCCGACGTTGCCGGGATCGCCCGGTGCGTTTGCGAAGTTACGCCAAATACGCGCGGCTGCGCGGAGA
Organism: Betaproteobacteria bacterium; assembly: GCA_019137045.1. Taxonomy (GTDB): domain Bacteria; phylum Pseudomonadota; class Gammaproteobacteria; order Burkholderiales; family SG8-39; genus JAGVSZ01. The sequence goes on along the minus strand of JAGVSZ010000139.1, from coordinate 2,768 downwards.
GTTGGTCCCCCGGGCCGCCCGGGGATTGCGGAATATTCGCCATGACGGCCGCCACGAGCCCCTCCGGCGGCCAGGCCGGCGGGATCCGGTGCATCGCGTCGAACAGGGCCTGCCACTGGCCGTAGCGCTCGCGCAGCGCCGGTTCGGCCTCGAGGAGCCGCTCGAGCTCCCGCTTCTCCGCGGGCGCGGCCTCGCCGTCGAGGACCGCGTGCATCAGGCGGATCGCGTCGCTCGAGCTCATCGCACGAAGCCCTGCAGGTCGCCCAGGAGACCGCGCAGCCGCTGCCTCGCCTCGAACAGGCGCGACTTGACCGTCTTCTCGTCCAGGTCGAGGACGTGGGCGATCTCGAGGTAGGACAGGTCGGAGAAATGGCGCAGCATCAGCACGGTCCGGTCGTTCGTCGACATCCTCGTCACCGCGTCGCGCACCCTCGCCGCGAGCTCGGCGTCGCTCGCCTGCCGCTCGGGGTCGTCCCCGTCCGGCCCGGCGACGTCGATCTCCTCGTCGAGGGGATCTTCGTGCCCGCTGCGCCGCAGCACGCTGAGCGCCTCGTTGACCGCGATCCGGTAGAGCCAGCTGAAGAACCGGTATTGCGGGTCATAGTCGTCCAGCCGCTCCGCCACCTTCAGGAACACGCTCTGCGCGACGTCGCTCGCATCCTCGGCGTTGCGCAGCACCCACCAGGCCGCGTTGTAGACCGGCCGCTGGTAGCGCACCACCAGCGCGGCGAACGCCTCGCGGTCGCCCGCCCGGTACCGCTCGATCAGCGTCTCGTCGGCCTCGGTTTCCACAATTACGCGTGACGCCGGGAAAAGTTGGGGACGCGCGCGCCGGCCGGTCCGGCGCTCAGGGGCCGGGAACGATCTCGAAGAGCTGGTCGAAGCCCGAGTACGTGAAGATGTCCTTCAGGTGCGGGCCGACGCCGGCGAGCCGGAGCTTGCCCGAGGAAGCGAGCAGCCGCTTGTGGGTCTTGAGGAGCACGCCCAGGCCGGCGCTCGAGATGTACTCGAGCCCCTTGCAGTCGAGCGTCACGACGCCCTGGAGCTTGTCGAGGAAAGCCTGCGCGGATGCCGCCTGTGCGGCGTCGAGCCTCCCGTTGACGACCACCGCGCCGTCCGGGCCGAGTTCCATCGCGAGCATCGATCTCCTCCGTCGTCCCCGTCATTCCGCTCGAGCGGCGGTCTTGCGGAACGAGATCCGGCCTTCCCGGGTCTCGTCCGAATACCGGTAGTCGATCGCGTCGACCATCCGCCGGATCAGGTGCAGCCCGAGCCCGCCGGGACGGCGCTCCTCGATCGGCGCGTGGATGTCCACGTCCGGCGACGCCGTCGGGTCGAATCGCTCGACGTCGCGATCGACGAGCGTCACCTCGACGCCCCCCTCGACGGCCGCGACCTCGACGCGCACCGGGGAAGCGCTCCCCTTCGCGTATTTCACCATGTTCGTGAACAGCTCTTCCACCGCGAAGTCGACGACCTGCTTGAGCGCGGGGTCGATCCCGAGCCGCGCGAACGCCTCGCCGGTGAACGCGACCATCGGCTCGATGGCGTCGAAGCTCCGGGCGAATTCGCGCGCCATCGCCGCCGGCCCCCCGTTCCGCCGGACCAGCACCCCGGTCATGTCGTCGTGCTGGGGCGCACCGTCCGCGAATGCCCGCACGGCGCGGACGATCGCGTCCATCGTCTCGGCGAGCGGCCTTCCCCGCTGCGCGCGGAGGTGTTCCTCGACGCGGGCTTCGCCGAACTGCTCGCCCGCGGCATTGGGCTGCTCGTAGAACCCGTCCGAGAGCAGCACCAGCACGTCGCCGGGCGCCATCTCGAGCGTCACCGGCGGACGCGCCTCGGCGAGCGGCATCGCGCCCAGCGGAAAGCTCGTCGGCTTGTAGCGTACCGAGCTCCCGTCGGCGGCCCGGAAGTGGAAGATCGGCCCCTGCCCGCCGCTGTGGAACTTCAGCCGGTGCGTCGCCGGGTCTAGCAGACCGATGAACGCGGTGATGAAGCGGTCCTCGGCGAGCGTCTCGGCGAGGTGGTTGTTGACCTGCACGAACGCGCGGTCGAGGTCGGCGCCGACCCTGAACGCCATCCGCAGCATCGCCTGCATCTGCGTGACCGACAGCGCGGGAGCGATGCCGTGCCCGGTCGCGTCGCCCAGCACGACGAGCAGTTCCCGGTCGAGCACCGCCAGGTCGTAGGTATCGCCGCCGGTGAGCTCCGCCGGCTCGAACAGGCCGCAAAGCTCGTAGCCGGGGACCGCGGGCATCGACGGGGGCAGCGTGCTCCTCTGCACGTCGCGCGCCATCTGCAGCGCCTGGCGCATCTTCTCGCCCTCGATCACCGCCTCGGTCATGCGCACGCGCTGCAGCGCCACGGCGCACTGGGCGGCGAGCGCGGTGGCGAGCACCTCGTCGTCGGCGTCGAACACGCCGCCCTCCTTGTTCAGCACCTGCATCACGCCGACGAGCTCGTCCTTGTGGTCGACGAGCGGAAGCGTGAGCATGCAGCGCGTCCGGTAGCCGGTCGCGCGATCGACACCCGGGTCGAAGCGGGGGTCCGCGTAGCAGTCGGGGACGTTGATGATCTTCCGCTCGCGGGCGCAGGCGCCGACGAGCCCCGCCCCCGAGCGGACGCGCACCGGAGCGATGCCGGTCGCCACCAGCAGCACCAGCTCGTCGGTCTCCGGCTCGAAGAGCCACACCGACCCGCGTTCCGCGCGCAGCACCTGCTTCGCCGCGTCGACGACCTCGCCCAGCATCGTCATCAGGTCGAAC
>JAGVSZ010000156.1 GCA_019137045.1 Betaproteobacteria bacterium | reverse complement strand
GTCGTCGCGCCAGCTCGCGGTGCGCGACATCGAGTGGCTGCCGAGCACCTTGACCGCCGGATTCTCGGACAGGATCACGTCGAGTTCCTTGCCGCGGATGCGCGAGGCGACGTTCTGCTCGAAACGCGCGGCGAGGATCTCGCCGCGGTAGTTCATCTTCGACAGCAGGTAGAGCGTCGCCTGCGCGCCGTTCACGTAGTCGTTGACCTGGATGTCGAACAGCGAGTGCGGGCTCGTCCCGGAGACGACGGTGACGAGCGGGATGCCCGCCTTCTTCACCGCCGCGAACTGCGCGTCCGCCTCGACCGGCTTGCCCATGCACAGGATGAGACCGTCGACCTTCGCCTGGACCATCGCCTCGATCTGCTCGGCGTGCTTCGGGAGGCTCCCCTCCGAGTTCAGCTGTTGCACGGTCCATCCGAGCTTCTTCGCCTCCGCCGCGGCGGCGTTCGAGCAGCGTGCGTGCGTCTCGGCGGACATCTGGAAGGCGATGATGCCGAGCTTGAAGGCGTTCGCGGACGTGGCCGCGACGAGCGCGAGTGCTGCGACGATCGTGGTGCGTAACATGTTGCCGGTCTCCCTAGATTCCGAAGGCGGCCTTCTTGAGCGCGGCCGCGGAAAGCGCCACCGAACCGACGATGATAAAGCCGAGCGCGATGTCCTGCACGTAGTAGGGTGCGCCCATCAGCACCAGCCCGTTGCCGAGCATGCCGATCGTCGCAGCGCCCACCAGCGTGCCCGGCACGTTGCAGCGGCCGGGCTCGAACATGGTCATGCCGAGGAGCACCGCCGCGATCGAGGTCAGCAGGTAGTCCTTGCCCATGTCCGGCGCCGCCGAATTGAGCGTGGCGGCGAGGAGCACGCCGACGAGTCCCGCGCACAAGCCCGAGAAGGCGAGCGCGAGCACCTTCATCCGTTGAACCTTGACCCCGGCGAGGCGCGCTGCCTCGTCCGCCTCGCCGGTGAACACGAGGTGCATGCCCGGGCGCGTTTGCTTGAGCACCACCAGCACGAAGAGCGCGACGCCCGCCGTCCAGAGGATCAGCGCCGGTATGCCCAGCACGCTGGCGCGCCCCAGCGCGAGGAACGCAGGATCCCAGCGTCCCACGAATGCGACGCCGCCGGTGATCGCGAAGCCGAGGCCCGTGGCCACCGACGCCATCGCGAGCGTCGCGATCAGCGAGGGAATGCGCACCGCCGTGACCAGCACGCCGTTGACGAGCCCCGCCCCGAGGCCCGTCGCGAGCGCGGCGACGACGGCAACCGCGGGCGCGCTCTTGTGGAAGACCAGGCCGCCGGCCACCACCGCGCACAGGCTGCACACGGCGGCGAACGATAGGTCGAGTTCGGCGGCCGTGAATGCGATCGAGAAGCCGATGGCGAGGATCGCGAGGAAGCTCGCGTGCTTGCCCACGTTCAGCAGGTTCACCGGATCGAGGAAATTGGGCGCGGCCACGGCGAAGAGCGCGAATATCGCGAGCGCCGCGAACGCGGTGCCGTAGGTGGCGAAGAGGTGGCGCAGGTTCACGCCGGCCCGCCCGCGGCGAGCGCGAGCGCCGATTGCTTGATCCGCCGGAAGCGGGCGAAGCGCGCGCAGTGCGCGTCGTGACGCGCGCGCCGAGGCTCGAAGCGGCGGAACCGCGTCGCCATCGCCGACGCGGCGGCCGCGATGCCCGGTGCGAGGCCCAGGCCCACCGTGGCGGCCATCGCCGCCCCGACGAGCCCCGTTTCCGCCTCGGCCGAGCGCAGCACCGGCAGTCCGGTGACGTCGGCCTTCATGCGGCACCAGGCGTCCGAACGAGCGCCCCCGCCCGCCACGCGCAGCGCGCCGGCCCGCGTCCCGCTGCCGTCCTGCGCGACCTCGAGCACGTCGCGCACCGCGAACGCCACGCCTTCGAGCACGCTCCACAGGAAATCGTCCGGCGCGCTCGCGCGGGCGATGCCGTGGAAGGCGCCGCGCACCTCGCTGTTCCACACAGGTGCGCGCTCGCCGGCGAGATAGGGCAGGAACACCGGGGCGTCCGCGCGCAGCGGGCCGCGTCCGACGCGCTCGAGGGCGCGCACGAGCGGGCCGCGGACGCGAAACGCGGCATGGCACCACACCACGCAGTCCGCCCCCGCCTGCGTGGGTCCGCCGACCTGGTGCGCGTCCCCGGTCCACGGCAGCGACACGAGACCGGGCGCGCGCGCCGGTTGCGCGGTGACGAGCCCGATCGCTTCCGACGTTCCCGCGATGTCGTATGCATCGCCGGGCAGAACGGCGCCCGCACCCACGGCGCAGGCCCAGGTGTCCATCGATCCGGCGAACACGGGGATCCCCGCGAGCGGGCGCGCCCGGTCGCCGCGCACCTGTCCGACGCATTGCCACGGCGCGAGTCCCGCGGTGAACTCGCCCGTCAGTTCGCCCGCGAGGAATTCGCGCGGCTCGACGACGAGGTCGACGCGCTCGAAACGTCGCGGCTGGTGGCGTGCGACCCACGCGAGGCGCGGCTTCAGGTCGAACGCGGTCGACCCCGGAAACTCCCGCGCGATCGACGCGGCGCGCGTGTCCCGGAACGCGATCGCGGGCCCGATCGGGCGGCGCTGCCGGTCGAGCAGCACCTGCGTACGCGTCAGACCGCAGATGCAGATCGCGGCGATGCGCCCGCGCCGAGGCAGGTCGCGAAGCACCCGCACGAAGGCCAGGCGCAGCGCACGCCACCAGAGTCCGGGGTCGATTTCGGCGAAACCCGGGCGCGGTTCGCGAACGACGAGCGCCTCGGCCGCCGCGATGCGCACACGCCCGCGTGCATCCACGAGTCCCGCGCGCAGCGAGCCGGCTCCGACGTCGACAGCGAGGACGAACGTGGTGGCCACCGAACGATTATAGCGAGCGGGTACCGAAGGGCTCCGTCGACCCGATTCGACGCCGGCGCATCCACCGCACAACGCTGTGGGCGTGCGCCGCGCGGGTTTCGCTGCGATTGCCGAGCGCGCCGCGCTTGAATTTCCGCGCGCGAGAGGCGATAATGCGAACATGAGTTTCCGTACGCCGCACACGCACGTTCACCGGGTCGCGAGTACCGCTCGCGAACCGATGCGCGCGCTCGTGCTGGCGTCGCCCGCCGCCCTCCGCCGTCACGACCGGGGCACGCTCGCCTGCCTCGGGAGCGCCCGGTAACCGCGAGCCGCTCCCGGACCTCACCCGAGGTCGCGAGCCGCCGCCGTTATCGGGATCCTGCGCTTCGATCCGCCGCCGTCCGCCCGCGCTCGCGCGGTGCCGACGCGCGCCCGCAGACGCCT
>JAGVSZ010000360.1 GCA_019137045.1 Betaproteobacteria bacterium | reverse complement strand
TCTGGTTCTCGTTCTGGATCTCGACGTGCTCCTTCGACTCGACCGCCTGGTGCAGGCCGTCCGACCAGCGCCGGCCCGCCATGAGCCGGCCGGTGAACTCGTCCACGATGACCACCTCGCCCGCCTGCACGACGTAGTGCCGGTCGCGGAAGAAGAGGTTGTGCGCCCGCAGCGCGCAGTTGAGGTGGTGCATCAGGTTGATGTTGGCGGCGTCGTACAGGCTCCCGCCCTCGGGCAGCAGCCCCGCGCGCAGGAGCAGCGCCTCCGCGTGCTCGTGCCCCTGCTCGGAGAGCAGCACCGAGTGGTTCTTCTCGTCGACGAAGAAATCGCCGGGCGCCTCGGCGTCGGCCTGGCGCGCGAGCATCGGGGCGACCTCGTTCATCCGGTTGTAGAGGTCGGTGCGGTCCTCGGCCGGCCCGGAGATGATGAGCGGCGTGCGCGCCTCGTCGATCAGGATCGAATCCACCTCGTCGACGATCGCGAAGTTCAGGCCGCGCTGGAAGCGCTCGTCCACGCGCATCGCCATGTTGTCGCGCAGGTAGTCGAACCCGAACTCGTTGTTGGTGCCGTAGGTGATGTCGGCCGCGTACGCGCCGTGCTTCTGGTCGTGCGGCATCTGCGACAGGATGACGCCGACCGAGAGCCCGAGGAAGCGGTAGATCTTGCCCATCCACTCCGCGTCCCGGCTCGCCAGGTAGTCGTTCACCGTGACGATGTGCACGCCCCTGCCGGTGAGGGAGTTGAGGTACGCGGGCAGCGTGGCGACCAGGGTCTTGCCCTCGCCGGTGCGCATCTCGGCGATCTTGCCGTCGTGCAGGACCATGCCGCCGATCAGCTGGACGTCGAAGTGCCGCATCTCGAGGGTGCGCCGGGCCGCCTCGCGCACCACCGCGAACGCCTCGGGCAGGAGCGCCTTCAGCGCGTCCGCCGTGGCGGCCTTCAGTTCCTCCGGCGGCACGTCGCGCAGCCGCTCCGCGACGCGCTGCCGGAACTCCGCGGTCTTGGCTGCGAGGGCCTCGTCGGACAGGGCCGCGGTGGCAGGCTCGAGCGCGTTGATCTGGACGACCGTCTTTGCGTATTGCTTGATCAGCCGGTCGTTGCGGCTGCCGAAGACCGTCCGGAGAAGACGCTGGATCATCGCGGAAACGCGCGGGGGGAAACGGAAAAACGCTAGTCTATCATGCGACTAGCGTCGTTCCGGGCGCGCGCGCTCACGTCCGTGAGCGATGCCGCGCGCGCAGAACGGCGGGCGGGCTACTTGGCGGCGGCCTTGGCCCCGCCGCCGGCGATCAGGAAACGCGCGGGGTTCTGGGCGACGCCGTTCTGGCGCACTTCGAAGTGCAGGTGCGACCCGGTCGAGCGCCCGGTGCTCCCGACTTCGGCGATTACCTCGCCGCGTTTGGCGAGATGGCCTGGCTTCACCAGCAGCTTCGACGCATGGGCGTAGCGGGTCATGAGGCCGCCGCCATGGTCGATCTCGACCATCCGGCCATACGCCGGGTGATGCTCGGCGGTCACGACCACCCCTGCGGCCGCCGCGCGGATCGGTGTCCCGGATTCGGCGATGAAGTCGATGCCCTCGTGCAGGGCGACCTGGCCGGTGATCGGGTCGATGCGCCAGCCGAAGCTCGACGCATTCCAGGCGCCGTCGACCGGCAGGGCGGTCGGGGTCAGCGTGCGCCTGACGCGCGCGTCGAGCAGCCGCGAATCGAGCACGCCCAGCAGGTCGCTGCGCAGCTCCATCTGTTGCGCCATCGAGTCGAGCTGACGCCCCAGGTCGCCGAGGGACAGGTCGTGCGGCGGGAGCGCGGTGGCGAGGGCGCCGCCGCGCCCCGGAATCTCCCCGAAGCGGAAATCGCCCGGCCGGATTCCCGCCGCCGTCGAGAGCCGCTCGCCGAGGGCGTCGAGCCGCACGAGCTGCGCCTGCATTTCGCCCAGCCTCACGGCCATCGCGTTGAGGTTCTCGCGCAGGAAAGCCTCGGTCCGCTGCGCGTCCTCGCGCTGGGTGGCCCGCACGAGCGACTGGAGCAGCGGCAGCTTGAGCTCGGAGGCGTGCCGCACGCCCAGGTACGACACCAGCGTGGACAGCATCAGGAAGCTCACCGCGGCCGCGGCCGTCGCGATGGCGACCTGTCGCAGCGAGACCTGAATCGACCTGGCCTTGGCCAGCCGGTCAGACACCAGAATAATATGCACGCGTCCCCCGCTTGCTCGCGCCATGCATGCCAAAAAAATCGGCCAGTACCTCGACGCCAGTCCCGGTGTGGACCGGCTGACGTCCCATGCCGCCTGCCTGCTTGCGCTCCGGCGCGCCATGGCCGAAGCCTTACCCGAACCCCTGCGGCAATCGTGCGCGATCGCCAACTACAAGCAGGGGAAGGTTATTGTTCTTGCCGAAAACAGCGCCGCTGCGGCGCGGCTCCGGCTCCTGGCGCCCAGCTTAGTCGAGCTGCTGGGCCAACGCGGGTGGCAAATTACCGGATTGAAGATCGAAGTGCAACCCGGCGCGCGCGCGCGGACGCAACCGATTGAGAAGAAACGCGTTCTGCTCTCGTCGTCGGCGCGTGCCGCGCTCGCCCGCAGAGGTGCGGAGCTGCCCGACAGCCGCCTGCGGCACGCCCTCGAGGCGCTCGCTCGGCGCGGACCGCGCGTGAAATGAGTCACAACGCGCGCCAGGGCCCGGCGTGGGCGGGCGGGCAGGCAGCGTCCCGCCCGATGCGTCAGGCCGCTTGCGCGAACAGGTGGGCCAGTCCGGCGGGCGCGTCCTCGGCGTTGTGGAAGCTCGCCAGCTCCCACGCGCTGGAGTCCGCGAGCGTGGCCCGCAGGAGCTGGTTGTTGAGCCCGTGGCCGGACTTGTGCGCCGAGAAGGCGCCGAGCAGGGGGTGCCCCACGAGGTAGAGGTCTCCGATCGCGTCGAGGACCTTGTGCTTCACGAACTCGTCGGCGTAGCGCAGCCCGTCCGCGTTCAGCACGCGGTATTCGTCGAGCACCACTGCGTTGTCCATGCTGCCGCCGAGCGCGAGGCCGGCGTCGCGCAGCGCCTCGACCTCCTGCACGAATCCGAAGGTGCGCGCCCGCGCCACCTCCTTCGCGTAGGAGGTCGCCGCGAAGTCGAGCGTGAGCGACTGCCCCGAGCGCTCGAAGACCGGGTGGTCGAACACGATCGAGAACGAGACCTTGAAGCCGTCGAACGGGTCGAAGCGCGCCCACCGGTCGCCGTCGCGCACCTCGACCGGCCGGCGGATGCGGAAGAAGCGCTTCGGCGCCCGCTGCTCCTCGATGCCCGCGGTCTGCAGGAGATACACGAACGGGCCCGCGCTCCCGTCGAGGATCGGCACCTCGGGCCCGTCCAGGTCGACGTAGAGGTTGTCGACCCCGAGTCCCGCGAGCGCGGACATCAGGTGCTCGACGGTCGCGACCTTCGTGCCGTTCGCCTCGAGCGCGCTGCAGAGCCGGGTGTCGGTGACCGCGCGCGCGTCGGCGGGAATGTCGACCGGCTGCGGGAGGTCCACGCGGCGGAACACGACGCCGGTGTCGGGTTGGGCGGGGCGCAGCGTCAGCGTGACCTTGCGTCCCATGTGCAGCCCGACTCCGGACGCCCGGGTCACCGACTTGATCGTGCGCTGTCTGATCATGTGGGTCTGCTTGTTGCGCGGCGCCCGCCTGCGCGCCGCCGCAGTTCGCTCCCGGCCGCGGAAAGCCCCCCGTTCCGACCAGGATTGTCCTTTCCGGCCAAGATGTTGGAGTCTAGCACGCGCGCCGGGGCGCAGGCCATTCCAGGTTGAGCGCGCGCCCGGGGCGGGGGCGCGGCGTGCCCGCCGCGCGCGACCCGCTCCGGTCCGGCCCTAGTCCGCCTGCTTGCGCAGGAACGCCGGGATGTCGTAGCGGTCCACCCCGCTCGCGGCGAGCGCCTCGACGGTCGAATTGCGGTTCTTGCGGAACACCGCCGGCGCGCTGTCGAGCGCCCCGTAGTCGACCGACGCGACCGGCTGGTTGTCGGTGCCGGTGCGCTGCACGACGAGCTGCGGCTTCGCGCTGCGCGCGAGCTCGCGCGCGCCGAGCCCGGTCGCGACCACGGTCACGCGCAGGTTGTCGCCCATCTCCTCGTCGTAGACCGCCCCGAAGATGATGTGCGAGTCCTCGGCCGCGAAGCTCTGCACGGTGCGCATCACCTCGTGCACCTCGCGCATCTTGAGCGCGTCGCTCGCGGTGATGTTGACGACCACGCCGCGCGCGCCCGACAGGTTGACGCCCTCGAGGAGCGGGCTCGCCACCGCCTGCTCCGCCGCCACGCGGGCGCGGTCGATGCCGGCGGCGTACGCCGAGCCCATCATCGCCATGCCCATTTCGGCCATCACGGTGCGCACGTCCTCGAAGTCGACGTTGACGAGGCCGGGGCAGTTGATGATCTCGGAGATGCCGGCGACCGCGTTGTGCAGGACGTCGTCCGCGGCCCGGAACGCGTCCTTCATCGACACGTCCTCGCCCAGCACGTCCATGAGCTTCTCGTTGAGGATCACGATCAGCGAGTCGACGTGCTCCGCCAGCTCCGCCAGCCCGGCCTCGGCGATGCGCATGCGCCGGCCCTCGAACGCGAACGGCTTGGTCACGACCGCCACCGTCAGGATGCCCATCTCGCGCGCGATCTCGGCCACCACCGGCGCCGCGCCGGTGCCGGTGCCCCCGCCCATGCCGGCGGTGATGAAGCACATGTGGCTGCCGGCGAGCGCCTCACGGATCGCCTCGCGCTGCTCGAGCGCGGCGGCGCGGCCGGCCTCGGGCTTCGCGCCCGCGCCGAGCCCGGTGGAGCCGAGCTGGATCTGGTGCTTCGCCATGCAGCGCGCGAGCGCCTGCGCGTCGGTGTTCGCGGCGACGAACTCCACACCGCCGACGCCGTTGCGCATCATGTGGTCGACCGCGTTGCCGCCGGCGCCGCCGACGCCAACCACCCTGATCACCGTTCCGGTCGTTTGATTGCTGTCGAGGATCTCGAACATTCCGTCTGCCTCCTTGTTGCGCCCGTTGCTGAATTCGCGAAGGGTGAAGGGTGAAGGGTCAGGCGTACCGCCGACCCTTCGCCTGACGCCTCACTCCTCACTCCTCACGTCCGACTGCCCGTCACTAGAAGTTGCGTTGAAACCAGTCGCGCATCCGCCGCAGCGTCGTGCGGAACCCGCCCGTCTGCCGCGCGAGGATGCCGCGCTCGAACTGCGACCTGCCCTCGAGGAGCAGCCCCACCGCGGTGGCGTACCGCGGGCTCTGCACCACGTCCTGCAATCCGCCGGCGTAGCGCGGCACGCCGAGCCGCACCGGCATGTGGAAGATCTCCTCGCCGAGCTCGACCATGCCCTGCATGAGCGAGGAGCCTCCGGTCAGCACGATCCCGGAGGAGAGGAGCTCCTCGAAGCCGGACTGCCGCAGCACCTGCTGGACCAGGGTGAAGAGCTCCTCCACGCGCGGCTCGATCACCTCGGCGAGGGTCTGGCGCGAGAGCTGGCGCGGCGCGCGGTCGCCCAGCCCCGGCACGTCGATCATCTCGTCGGGGTCGGCGAGCTGGCGCAGGGCGCAGCCGTGGCGCAGCTTGATCTGCTCGGCCTCCGGCGTCGGGGTGCGCAGCGCCATCGCGATGTCGTTGGTCACCTGGTCGCCGGCGATCGGAATCACCGCGGTGTGACGGATCGCACCCTCGCGGAAGATCGCAACGTCGGTCGTCCCGCCGCCGATGTCGACCAGCGCGACCCCGAGCTCCTTCTCGTCGTCGGACAGCACTGCGATCGAGGACGCCAGCGGCTGCAGGATCAGGTCGGCCACGTCCAGCCCGCAGCGGCGCACGCACTTCACGATGTTCTGCGCCGCGCTCACCGCGCCGGTGACGATGTGCACCTTCACCTCCAGGCGCACGCCGGACATGCCGAGCGGCTCGCGGATGCCGTCCTGGCCGTCGACCAGGAACTCCTGGGTGAGGATGTGCAGCACCTGCTGGTCGGTCGGGATCGGCATCGCGCGCGCCGTCTCGATCGCGCGGTCGATGTCGACCGGCGTGACTTCCTTGTCCTTGACCGCCACCATCCCGGTCGAGTTGAAGCTGCGGATGTGGCTGCCGGCGATCCCGGTGTAGACGCGCTGGATCTTGCAGTCGGCCATCAGCTCGGCCTCCTCCAGCGCGCGCTGGATGGCGCTCACGGTCGCCTCGATGTTGACCACCACGCCCTTCTTGAGGCCCTTCGAGTCGTGGCTGCCCATGCCGATCACTTCGAGGCGCCCGTCCGGCGCGAGCTCCGCCACCACCGCCACGACTTTCGACGTTCCGATGTCGAGCCCGACGATCAGGTTGCGCGTGTCGCGCCGCGGCCGCGCGACGAGCGGCGCGCGCGACTGCGCCGGCTCGGCGAGGACGTCGGCGAGCGCCTCCGGGTCGTAGTTGCGCTCGAGTGCCTCGTGGTCGTAGTTCCGCACGATCGCCTCGGGACCGGCGGCGGCGAAACCGAGAATCTTCTTCATGGCGTTCCTCTTCTCGTCTAGCCGCGCCTGCGCGCGGCGGGATCGGGGTCGGCGGCCTGCGGCAGGTCGGGCACGCGCAGCGCAAACCCGTTCGGATAGCGCAGGTCGACGTACTCGAGCCGCTGGTTCAGGCTCGCGACGATGCGGGGATAGGCGGCGACGAACCGCGCCAGCCGGTCCTCGACGCTCGAACGCGCCTGGTCGCGGCCGAGCGCGAGGACGAGCCCGTTCGAGAGCCGCGCCTGCCAGGCGTGCCGCGGCGAGAGCGTCACCTGCACCGGTTCCAGTCCGAGCGGCGCGAGCCGCGCGCGCAGCGCGAGGTAGCGGCGGACGACCTCGCGCTCCGCTCCGGGCGGCCCGGCGAGCTGCGGCAGCGCCGCGTCGGAGGTGCCCTCGAAGAGCTCGCCGTGCTCGCTCACCAGGCGCCCGCCGGTCCAGCGCGCGAGCGGCCGGTGCTCCTCGATGCGCACGACCAGCCGGTCGGGCCACTCGCGCCGCACCTCGACCGCGCGCACCCAGGCGAGCTCGCCCACGAGCTGCCGGACCTGGTCGAGGTTCACGCCGAAGAAGTTTCCGGCCACGCGGCCGGCGAGGCGCTCCTGCACCGCTCGCGCGTCCACCTGCGTCAGCTCCCCGGTCAGGGTCACGGCGCGCACCGGCGCCTGCGGCGCGCGCAGGGCCGCGTGCCAGAGGAGCATCGCGAGCAGCACGGCGGCGGCCGCGTAGAGGACGTCGGCGACGAGGTTCAGGAGGCGCGGGTTATCCCACATGGCGCGCGTCTCCTTCCCCCCCGACCGTCGCGAGCTCGAGGATGCGCACGCACAGGTCGTCGAACGACAGGCCGGCGGCCCGCGCCGCCATCGGCACGAGCGAGTGGTCGGTCATGCCCGGCGAGGTGTTGACCTCGAGGAAGTACGGGCTGCCGGCGCGGTCGAGCATCAGGTCGACGCGACCCCAGCCCCGGCAGCCGAGCACGTCGAAGGCGCGGACCGCCGCGGCCTGTATCGCGCGCTCCTCGGGCGCCGGGAGCCCGCACGGGCAGATGTAGCGCGTGTCGTCGGCGACGTACTTCGCCTCGTAGTCGTAGAAGTCGCGCGGCGTCTCGAGGCGGATGAGCGGCAGCGCGTCGCGGCCGAGCACGCCCGCGGTGAGCTCCGGGCCGTCGATGATCTGGTCGGCGATCACCAGACGGTCGTAGTTGGCGGCGAGCGCGTACGCCTCGTCGAGGTCTTCGGCGCGGCGCACCTTGCTCATGCCGATCGAGGAGCCCTCGTTCGCCGGCTTCACCATGAGCGGCAGGCCGAGCCGCTGCGCCACGGCGGGGAAGTCGCTGCCGGCGGCGAGCAGCTCGTAGCGCGGCGTGGGCACGCCCGCGGCCTGCCAGACGAGCTTCGTGCGCCACTTGTCCATCGCGAGCGCGCTCGCCAGCACGCCCGAGCCGGTGTAGGGGATGCCGGCGAGCTCGAGGGCGCCCTGCAGCGTCCCGTCCTCGCCATGGCGGCCGTGCAGCGCGATGAAGACGCGGTCGAAGCGCGCGCGGAAGAGCGCGTCCAGCCCGTGGTCGCGCGGGTCGAAGGCGTGCGCGTCCACGCCCTTGCGCTGGAGCGCGGCGAGCACCATCGACCCGCTCTTGAGCGACACCTCGCGCTCGGCGGAGCGGCCGCCGAAGAGCACGCCGACGCGTCCCAGCCGCCTCACAGGGCCTCCAGCGCGTCGCCGACGATGCGCACTTCGGGCACGAGCGCGATGCCGAAGCGCTTGAGCACCGCCGCGCGCGCGTGCTCGATGAGCGCCTCGATGTCGGCCGCCGAGGCCTGGCCGTCCGGGTTGACGATGAAGTTGGCGTGCTTCTCCGAGATGCGCGCGCGCCCGATCGCGTGGCCCTTGAGCCCGCACGCCTCGACCAGCCGCGCCGCGTGGTCGCCGGGCGGATTGCGGAACACCGAGCCCGCGTTCGGCAGGTTGAGGGGCTGGGTGGCGCTGCGCCGGTCGAGCAGCGCCTTGATGCGCGCGCGCGCGCGGCTGCCGTCGCCGCGCGCGAAGCGGAACCACGCGCCGGTGAACCACTCGTCGGTGCCGAGCGCGCCGCGCCGCAGCGCGACGTGCCGGTAGCCGGTCTCGAACTCGCGCGCGACGCGCGCGTGCATCGCCCCCTGCCGGTCGATCGTGTCGGCGCGCTCGACGAACTGCCAGGTCTCCGAGCCGTAGCAGCCGGCATTCATCGCCAGGGCGCCGCCGATGGTGCCGGGCACGCCGGCGAGGAACTCCGCACCCTCGAGCCCGTGCGTCGCGGCGAAGCGCGCCACCTTCGGGCTCGCCACGCCCGCCTCGGCGAACACGAGCTCGTCGTCGAGCCGCACCGTGCCGCGCGTGTTGTGCATCAGGACCACGGTCCCGCGGAAGCCGCCGTCGCGGACGAGCAGGTTGGAGCCCAGGCCGACGAAGCACACCGGCTCGCCGTCGGGCAGCGTGCGCAGGAACGCCTGGAGGTCGGCCAGGTCCGCGGGCACGTACGCGCGCGCCGCGCGCCCGCCCGCGCGCCAGCTGACGTGCTGCGCCATCGGCTCGTCGGCGAGCAGCCGGCCGCGCAGCGGCGTGCGCGCGAGCTGGACGGGGTCGATCACCGGCATGGCAGCCTCTGGGGCACGCCGCCGATCGAGCCGGCGCCCATGGTCACCACCACGTCGCCGTCGCGCGCGACCTGCAGGATCGCCGCGGGGAGATCGGCGATCGACTCGACGAAGAGCGGCTCGACCTTCCCCGCCACCCGGACCGCGCGCGCGAGGGCGCGTCCGTCGGCGGCCACGATCGGCGCCTCGCCGGCCGGGTACACCTCCGCGAGCAGCAGCGCGTCGGCCGTCGAGAGCACGCGCACGAAATCCTCGAACAGGTCGCGCGTGCGCGTGTAGCGGTGCGGCTGAAACGCGAGCACGATGCGCCGCCCCGGGAACGCGCCGCGCGCGGCCTCGAGCGTGGCGGCCATCTCCGCCGGATGGTGGCCGTAGTCGTCGACCAGCGTGCAGCGCCCGCCGCCGTCGAGCGCGACCTCGCCGCAGCGCTGGAAGCGCCGGCCCACGCCGTGGAACTCGGCCAGCGCCGCGAGCACCGCCGCGTCGGGAACGCCGAGCTCGGTGCCGACCGCGATCGCCGCGAGCGCGTTCTGCACGTTGTGGCGCCCGGGCAGGTTGAGCCGCACGTCGAGCGCGCCGCCCGCGCCTTCGCGCAGGGCGCGGAAACGCATCTCGGCGCCGCGCGGCTCGACGCCCTCCGCGCGCACCATCGCGTCGCGCGCAAATCCGTAGGTGACGACCGGCTTGGACACGAACGGGAGGATCTCGCGCACGTTCGGGTCGTCCGCACACAGGATCGCGCTGCCGTAGAAGGGGAGGTTCTGGAGGAACTGCACGAACGCCTGCTTGAGGCGGGCGAAATCGTGCTGATAGGTCTCCATGTGGTCGGCGTCGATGTTGGTCACCACCGCCATGACCGGCAGCAGGTGCAGGAACGAGGCGTCCGACTCGTCGGCCTCGACGACGATGAACTCCCCGCCGCCGAGGCGCGCGTTGGACGCCGCGGCGGTGAGGCGGCCGCCGATCACGAACGTCGGGTCGAGGCCGCCGGCGGCGAGCACGCTCGCGACCAGGCTCGTCGTGGTCGTCTTCCCGTGCGTCCCGGCGATTGCGATGCCCTGCTTGAGCCGCATGAGCTCGGCGAGCATCAGCGCGCGCGGCACCACCGGGATGCGCCGGCCGCGCGCCGCGAGCACCTCGGGGTTGTCGGACTTCACCGCCGTGGACACGACCACCGCGTCCGCGCCGCCGACGTTGTCCGCGCCGTGGCCGATCGTCACCTTCGCGCCGAGCTTCTCGAGGCGCTGGGTCGCGGGGCTGGCGGCGAGGTCGGAGCCGCTCACCTGGTAGCCGAGGTTCACCAGCACCTCGGCGATGCCGCTCATGCCGGATCCGCCGATGCCGACGAAGTGGATGCGCTTGACCTTATGCCGCATGGTCGGCCTCGTCGGCATCGGCGGCGCAGGCGCCCCGAGCGGCGCGGTCGCGCCGCGCCTCCAGCGGGTCGACGACGTGGATGCGCGCGACCTCGCGCTTCACCGGGCGAGCTCCATGCACGCGGCGGCCACCGCACGCGTCGCCTCCGGCTTCCCGAGCGCGCGCGCGGAGCGCCAGCGCGAGCAGCCGCTCGCGCGGCAGCCCCTGCAGGATTTCGGCCAGCCGCTCGGGCGTCAGGTCGCGCTGCTGCGCCAGCACGCCCGCCCCCGCGTCCGCGAGGTAGCGCGCGTTGGCGGTCTGGTGGTCGTCGACGGCGAACGGGAACGGCACCAGGATCGCCGCGACGCCGGCCGCGGCCAGCTCGGCGACGGTCGTCGCCCCCGCGCGGCAGATGACGAGGTCGGCCTCCGCGTACGCCCGCGCCATGTCGTCGATGAACGCGACCGCGTCGGCCGCCACCCCTGCGCGGGCGTAGCCCGCCCGCAGCGCGTCGAGGTGCCGCGCGCCCGACTGGTGGGTGACCGCCGGCCGCGTCTGCGGCGGCAGCAGCGCGAGCGCCCGCGGCACGATCTCGTTCAACGCCGCGGCGCCGAGGCTGCCGCCGACGACGAGCAGCCGCAGCGGGCCGTCGCGCCCGGCGAAGCGCTGCGCGGGCGGCGCGACGCGCGCGATCGCCTCGCGCACCGGATTGCCGACGAGCGTCGCCTTCTTCAGGGCGCCCGGGAACGCGACCAGCACCCGGTCGGCGACGCCTGCGAGCACCCGGTTCGCCAGCCCGGCGATCGAGTTCTGCTCGTGGATCGCGAGCGGGCGGCCGGCGAGCGCCGCCATCATCCCGCCCGGGAAGGCGATGTAGCCGCCCATTCCGAGCACGACGTCGGGCCGGTGCGCGCGCAGCGCGCGCAAGGCTTGCCAGAACGCGACCAGCAGGTTGAGCGGGAGCAGCAGCTTGGCGAGCAGCCCCTTCCCGCGCAGGCCGGAGAAGCGCACCCAGGCCATCTCGTAGCCGTGCTGCGGCACCAGGGCCGCCTCCATCCCGGTGCGCGCACCGAGCCAGGTCACGCGCCAGCCCTGCGCACGCAGGTGGTCGGCCACCGCGAGCGCGGGGAAGACGTGCCCGCCGGTGCCGCCCGCCATGATCATGATGCTTCGAGCCACTCGTCCAGTTCGCTCCAGCTCAGCGGCAGCCCGGCCGCCACGGTCAGCGTGCGCGCGCTGGTCCCGCCGGCCTCGCCGGCGACGCAAGCCGCCTCGCCCGCGCCGGTCACGGCGTCGAGCGTCACGTCTGCGTCATCGGCGAGGGCAGCGGGTCCGGTCGGGGGCGCCTCGAGCGCGACGCGCGTGGCGTCGGGCGCCGACACCTGCAGCGCGCTCGGCAGCGCTTCGGTCGCGAGCGTCCTTCTCATGTCCTCTGTCCCCCCATCAGTGCGCGGTTCTCGTAGTCGACCCGCAGCAGGATCGCGAGCGCGACGCAGCTCGCGACCAGCGCGCTGCCCCCGAAGCTCATGAGCGGGAGCGTGAGCCCCTTGGTCGGCAGCACGCCGAGGTTCACGCCCATGTTGATGAACGCCTGCACGCCGAGCCACAGCGCGATGCCCTGGGCGACGAGCGCGCCGAACGGCCGCTCGAGCAGCGCCGCGCGCCGCCCGATCGCGAACGCGCGCAGGCACAGCCACGCGAACAGGCCGACCACCAGCGCGACGCCGACGAACCCGAGCTCCTCGCCCACCACGGCGAGCAGGAAGTCGGTGTGCGCCTCGGGCAGGTAGTGCAGCTTCTCGACGCTGCCGCCGAGGCCGACGCCGAACCACTCGCCGCGCCCGAACGCGATCAGCGAGTGCGAGAGCTGGTAGCCGCGCCCGAACGCGTCCGACCACGGGTCCATGAAGCCGAAGATGCGCTGCACCCGGTACGGCGACGACACCACCAGCACCGCGAAGCCGGCCGCGGCGAGCGCCGCGAGGGCGGCGAACCACTTCCCGTTCATGCCGCCGAGGAAGAGCGTGCCCATCGCGATCGCGCAGATGACGACGAACGCGCCGAAGTCGGGCTCGCGCAGGAGCAGCCACCCGACCACCAGCATCACGCCCAGCATCGGCGCGAGGCCGGCGCGGAAGCTGTGCATCAGCGCGTGCTTGCGCACCGTGTAGTCGGCCGCGTACAGCACGGCCGCCACCTTCATCAGCTCGGAGGGCTGCAGGTTGACCGGCCCGAGCGGCAGCCAGCGCCGCGCGCCGTTCACCTCGCGCCCGATGCCCGGCACGACCACCAGCGCGAGCAGCACCACGCCGGCGGCGAACAGCCACGGCGCGGCCCGCTGCCAGGCGCGCATCGGCACCTGGAACGCGATCGCGCCGAGGACCACCGCGGCGACGGCGAACGCGGCGTGGCGCACGAGGTACCACGTCGCCTGCCCGCCGGTGAAGCGCGCGCTCTCGGCGGTCGCGATCGAGGCCGAGTACACCATCACCAGGCCGAGCGTGAGCAGGACGAGCGCGGTCCACACGACGCTCTCGTCGTACTCGGCCGCCCTCGCCCTGCGGTCAATGCGCATGCGCCGCCTCCAGCTTGCGCACCGCCGCGACGAACGCCTCCCCGCGCGCCTTGTAGCTGGCGAACATGTCGAAGCTCGCGCACGCGGGCGAGAGCAGGACGACGTCCCCGGGCTGCGCCAGCGCCCGGGCCCGGGCCACCGCTTCGGGGAGCGACGCCGCGCGCTCGGCGGCCACGTGCGCGCGCTCCAGCGCGGCGGCGATCAGCGGCG
>JAGVSZ010000024.1 GCA_019137045.1 Betaproteobacteria bacterium | reverse complement strand
TGCACACGACGATGCAGACGCTCGGCCGGGTCGCGGTGATCGGCGGCCTGGTGCTGGTCGCGGCCCTCAACGTCTGGCTCTTCGCCGGCGTGGAGTCGATGTCCGAGAGCGACAAGGTCGCGGTCTACCGCCGGGCCTACCAGCTCGCGCTCGCGATCCCGGTCGTCTCGATCGTCGGCGTCCTGCTGGCCGGGTGGCTGCGCCGCCGCGACCTCGGGCGCCTCGTGGCGCACGGCGTTGCGCCCGAGCGCGCCGCGGCGATGCTGAACCCGCATGCCGAGCGCCCGCCGGTCAATTGGTGGATCCTCGGCGGCGGCCTGCTCTACGCCGTCGTCAGCCTCAGCGTCGGCCTGGGCAAGGTGCCGGGGGCGCAGGAGATCGTGTTCGGCGCGTCGATGGCGATCGTGCTGTTCCTGATCTGGCGGCTGGTGCGCGAGCTCTCGCCCGAGGCGCGCGCCACGCTCGTCGGCACCGCGTTCGTGATCTTCGTGTTCCGCGCGCTGCCCGGCCCCGGCCCGGGTTACAGCTGGTGGACGATCGACGTCCTCAAGTTCGACCAGCAGTTCCTCGCCAAGCTCGGGCTGCTCTCGAACGTGCTGACGCTCGTCGGCCTGTTCGTCTTCCGCCGCTTCATGGCCGAGAGGTCGATCGCGTACGTGGTCGGCTTCCTCACCATCGTCGGCACCCTTCTCGCGGCGCCGACGGTCGGGATGTACTACGGCCTGCACGAGTGGACCGCGCGCCACACCGGCGGGGTCGTCGACGCGCGCTTCATCGCGCTCGTGGACACCGCGCTCGAGTCCCCCCTCGGCCAGATCGCGATGGTGCCGATGCTCGCGTGGATCGCGCGCTCGGCGCCCGACCGGCTGAAGGCGACCTATTTCGCGGTCATGGCCTCGTTCACGAACCTCGCGCTGTCGGCGTCCGCGCTCGGCACGAAGTACCTGAACCAGGCGTTCACCGTGAGCCGCGCGGTGAAGGACCACGCCACCGGGGCGATCCAGGTGGCGCAGGACTACAGCCAGCTCGGCCACCTGCTGCTGATCTCGATCGCGCTCGGGTTCCTGCTGCCGCTGGCGGCGATCGTGATCGTCCGGACGACGCGCTTCCGCAGCGCCTGACGCGCCTGCGCGCGGGCTAGAATCGTCCCGACCCGGCCCCGTCCGCGACCGCAGTGGCTGCCGCTCCGCTTCCCGACCGTCCGCAGGGCCGCGACCTCGCGCAGCTCGCGCGGCTCGCCGCCTTCGCCGCGCCGCACCGGTGGCGCATCGCCGCCGCGCTGCTCGCGCTGCTGGTGGCCGCGGGCGCGGTGCTCGCGCTCGGGCAGGGGCTGAGGTCGGTCATCGACTCGGGGTTCGGCAGCCGCGAGCCGCGCGAGCTCGACGCCGCGCTGGGCGCGTTCGTCGCCGTGGCGCTCGTCATGGCGGTGGCGAGCTACCTGCGCTACTTCCTGATGATGACCACCGGCGAGCGCATCGTCACCGACATCCGCGTCGCGGTGTTCGGGCACGTGCTGCGGCAGTCCCCGGCGTTCTTCGAGGCGCGCCAGACCGGCGAGATCGTCGCGCGCCTGACCAGCGACGTGACGCTGATCGAGACGGTCATCGGCTGGGGCGTGTCGATGTTCCTGCGCAACCTGCTCATGATGATCGGCGCCGTCGCGCTGCTCGTGATCACCAGCCCGAAGCTCGCCGCGCTGACGCTCGTCGGCACCGCCGCGGCGCTCGCGCCCGCGTTCTTCCTCGGCCGGCGCGTGCGCCATCTCGCGCGCGCCAACCAGGACCGCATCGCGGAGGTCGCCGCCTACGTGGACGAGGCGCTGCACGAGGTGCGCACGGTGCAGGCCTACGTGCACGAGGACGAGGACCGCCGCCAGCTCGCCGCGCGCGCGCGGGGCGCGCTCGACGTGGCGGTCGCGCGCATCCGCCACCGCGGCTTGCTCTTCGCCGCCGTGCTGCTCACCGCGTTCTGCGGCATCGGCTCCATCCTCTGGATCGGCGGGCACGACGTCTTCGCCGGCCGGCTCTCCGCCGGAGAGCTCTCCGCGTTCGTGTTCTACGCCGCGATCGTGGGCAGCGGCGCGGGCACGCTGGCGGAGGTCTGGGGCGACCTGCAGCGGGCGGCGGGCGCGACCGAGCGGCTGATGGAGCTCCTCGCCGAGCGGCCGGCGATCGCCTCCCCGCCCGCGCCGCAGCCGCTGCCGCGACCGCCCCGCGGCGAAGTGCGCCTCGAGCGCGTCACCTTCGCCTATCCCGCCCGGCGCGAGGCCCCGGCGCTCGCCGACCTGACGCTCGCGGTCGCGCCGGGCGAGAAGGTCGCGCTGGTCGGGCCCTCGGGCGCCGGCAAGTCGACGGTGTTCCAGCTGCTGCTGCGCTTCTACGACCCGGACGAGGGCGCGGTGCTGGTGGACGGGGTGGAGGCGCGGCGCGCCGACCTCGCCGACCTGCGCCGGCGCTTCGCCCTGGTGCCGCAGGAGCCGGTGATCTTCGGCGCGAGCGTCGCGCAGAACGTGCGCTACGCCCGGCCCGAGGCGAGCGAGGCGGAGGTGCGGGCGGCGTGCGAGGCGGCGTACGCGCTCGAGTTCGTGGAGCGCCTGCCGCGCGGCCTGGACACGTTCCTCGGCGAGCGCGGCGTGCGGCTCTCGGGGGGGCAGCGCCAGAGGCTCGCGATCGCGCGCGCGCTGCTCGCCGACCGGCCGGTGCTGCTGCTCGACGAGGCGACCAGCTCGCTCGACGCCGAGAGCGAGCGGGCGGTGCAGCTCGCGCTCGAGCGCCTGATGCGCGGGCGCACGACGCTCGTCATCGCCCATCGCCTGGCCACGGTGCAGAACGCCGACCGCATCGTGGTCATGGAGCGCGGCCGCGTCGTCGCCACCGGCACGCACGCCGAGCTGGTGCGCCAGGGCGGGCTGTACGCGCGCCTCGCCGAGCTGCAGTTTCTCGGCGAGTCCGCGCAGCGCGTGGGCGTCGCCGCGTGAGGCGGGGCGTGCGGGCGCTCGTGCTCTGCGCCGCGCTCGCGGCGAGCGCGGCGGCGGGCGCGGCGGAGACGGTCGTGGTCGGCTCCAAGCGCTTCACCGAGTCCTACATCCTCGGCGCGATCCTGCGCGAGGCGGCGGCGCGCGCGGGCGCGCGCGCCGAGTTCGAGCCGGGTCTCGGCAACACCGGCATCGTGTTCGCCGCGCTGCGCTCGGGCGCGATCGACGTCTACCCCGAGTACACCGGCACGATCGCGCGCGAAATCCTCAAGCTCGAGGGCAACCCGCCCCTCGGCGAGCTCGACCGCCGGCTCGCGCCGCTCGGGCTCGGGGCGGGCGTGCCGCTCGGCTTCAACAACACCTACGCG
The DNA here is from genome assembly GCA_019137045.1 of Betaproteobacteria bacterium. GTDB lineage: Bacteria > Pseudomonadota > Gammaproteobacteria > Burkholderiales > SG8-39 > JAGVSZ01. Next base: position 9,959 of record JAGVSZ010000024.1, on the reverse strand, counting down.
CTCGCGATGCGCGCCGACCGCGCCGAACGCCTGGGAATCCGCACCCTCTCCGACCTCGCGCTCCACCCCGCGCTCAGGCTCGGCCTGTCGCAGGAGTTCATCGCGCGCGCCGACGGCTGGCCGGGCCTGCGGCGCGCGTACGGCCTGCCGCAGGCGACCCCGGCCGGGCTCGACCACGGCCTCGCCTACGAGGCGATCGCCGCCGGGCGCATCGACGTGATGGACGTCTACTCGACCGACGCGAAGATCGAGCGCTTCGGGCTGCGCGTGCTCGCGGACGACCGCGGCTACTTCCCGCAGTACGACGCGGTGCTCCTCTACCGGCGCGACCTCCCGCAGCGCGCGCCGCGCGCCTGGCAGGGGCTCGCGGCGCTCGCGGGGCAGATCGACGCCGCGCGCATGATCCGGCTCAACGCCGCGGTCGAGCTCGAGGGGAAGACCTTCGGGCAGGCGGCGGCGTCCTTCTTCGACGCCGGCGCGGGCGCCGCCGCCGCCGCACAGCGCGGCTACCTCGCGGCGCTGTTCGGCCCGGACCTCGCAGCGCTCACCGGGCAGCATCTCCTGCTCGTGCTCGCCTCGCTCGCGGCCGCGGTCGCGCTCGGCGTGCCGCTCGGCGTGCTCGCGTTCAGGGTGCGGGCCGCGGGGCAGCCGATCCTCGCGGCGGTCGGCGTGATCCAGACGGTGCCGGCGCTCGCGCTGCTCGCGTTCCTGATCGCCGCGCTCGACCGCATCGGCACGCTCCCGGCGCTGATCGCGCTCTTCCTCTACGCGCTGCTGCCGATCGTGCGCAACACCCACGCCGGGCTCGCGGGCGTCGGGCACGGCGTGCGGCAGGCGGCGCGCGCGCTCGGCCTGCCCGCGCGCGACACGCTGCTCGCGATCGAGCTGCCGCTCGCGCGGCCGACGATCCTCGCCGGGATCAAGACCTCGGCGGTGATCAACGTGGGCACCGCGACCATCGCCGCGTTCATCGGCGCGGGCTGCTACGGCGAGCGCATCGTGCAGGGGCTCGCGCTCAACGACCACGCGCTCCTCGTCGCCGGCGCGGTGCCGGCGGCGGTGCTGGCGCTGGCGTTGCAGGGGGTGTTCGAGCTCGCGGAGCGGCGCTGGCGCGTTCCCGGCCGCACCTAGGATCTGCGGATCTCCGCGCGCTCGCCGCCTCGGGCGCCGGGCCGCGAACGGGACGCGGCGTTCTTTGGCGCCGCGGCGCTCTGAGGTATCATCGTCCGCTCGAAGCGCCGGACCGCGACAACAACACCGCCGGCGTTCCTGCAGACGAGGGGGATCTCCATGCGCATCGGCGTTCCTGCCGAGACTCGTCCGGGCGAGACGCGCGTCGCCGCGACCCCCGAGACGGTGAAGAAGCTCGCGGCCGGCGGCAAGCACCAGGTGCTCGTGCAGTCGGGGGCGGGCGTCAACGCCGCCGCGCCCGACGCCGAGTTCCAGGGCGCCGGCGCGACGATCGTCGCGTCGGCCGCCGATGCATACGCCGCCGACATCGTGCTCAAGGTGCGCGCGCCGGAGACGGCGGAGCTCGCGCACCTCAAGCGCGGCTCCATCCTGATCGGGCTCCTGAACCCGTTCGACGCGGCCGGGATCCAGGCGCTCGCGGCGACCGGCGTCGCCGGCTTCGCGATGGAGTGGCTGCCGCGCATCACGCGCGCGCAGGCGATGGACGTGCTGTCCTCGCAGGCGAACATCGCCGGGTACAAGGCGGTGATCCTGGCCGCGAACGAGTACGGGCGGTTCATGCCGATGCTGATGACCGCCGCCGGAACGGTGAAGGCGGCGCGCGTGCTGGTGATGGGGGCCGGCGTCGCCGGCCTGCAGGCGATCGCGACCGCGAAGCGACTCGGCGCGGTGATCGAGGCGTTCGACGTGCGCCCGGCGGCGAAGGAGCAGGTGGAGTCGCTGGGCGCGAAGTTCGTCGAGGTGGCGATGACCGACGAGGAGAAGAAGCAGGCCGAGACCGCCGGCGGCTACGCGCGCGAGATGAGCGAGGACTACAAGCGGCGCCAGGGCGAGCTCGTGCACGAGCGCGCGAAGGCGGCGGACATCGTCATCACCACCGCGCTCATCCCGGGCAAGCCCGCGCCGGTGCTGATCCGCGAGGACACGGTGAAGGCGATGAAGCCCGGCGCGGTGATCGTCGACCTGGCGGTCGAGCAGGGCGGCAACTGCCCGCTGTCGGAACGCGACAAGGTGGTGGTCAGGCACGGCGTGAAGATCGTCGGGCTCGCCAACCTGCCCGCGCTGGTCGGCGCCGACGCCTCCAGCCTGTACGCGCGCAACCTGCTCAACTTCTTCAACCTGCTGGTCGACCCGAAGTCGGGCGCGCTGAAGCTCGACCGCGAGGACGAGGTGATCGCCGGCAGCCTGGTGTGCATCGACGGCCAGGTCGTCAAGCGCGGCTGAGGCCGGGAGACAAATGGACATGAGCGGAGCGATCGACCCCACCGTCGTCAACCTCACCGTCTTCGTGCTGGCGGTCTTCGTCGGCTACCACGTGGTCTGGGGCGTCACCCCGGCGCTGCACACCCCGCTGATGAGCGTCACCAACGCGATCAGCTCGGTGATCATGGTCGGGGCGATCCTCGCCGCCGGGCCGCGCGACATCGACGCCGGGTCGATCATCGGCGCGGTCGCGGTGGGCCTGGTCGCGATCAACACCTTCGGCGGCTTCCTGGTGACCCGGCGGATGCTGGAGATGTTCAAGAAGAAGGAGCCCCGGGGCGGAGGCAAGGGCTAGGCCATGACCGCCAACCAGCTCGCCCTGTGGTACCTCGCCGCCAGCGTGCTCTTCATCCTGGCGCTGAAGGGCCTGTCGCACCCCGAGAGCGCGCGCCGCGGCAACCTGTTCGGCATGGTCGGGATGGCGATCGCCGTCCTGGTCACGCTCGCCACGACGCAGCGCGTCGAGCTCATCCTGGTCGCGATCCTGATCGGCGGGGCCATCGGCGCGGTGGTCGCGCGCCGGGTCGAGATGACCCAGATGCCCGAGCTGGTCGCGGCGATGCACTCGCTCGTCGGCATGGCGGCGGTGCTGATCGCGATCGCGGTGGTCAACAACCCGGCCGCGTTCGGCCTGCCCGACCCGATCCCGACCGGCAACAAGCTCGAACTGTTCATCGGCACCTTCGTCGGCGCGATCACCTTCTCCGGCTCGGTCATCGCCTTCGGCAAGCTCGCCGGGCTGGGCAAGAAGTTCCGCCTGTTCTCCAGCGCCCCGGTGGTGTTCAAGGGCCAGCACCTGCTCAACCTCGCGCTCGGCATCGCCATGATCGCGTTCGGGGTGGCGTTCTTCCTCGCCGCCCCGCAGGCGCAGTGGCCGCCGTTCATCGCGATGACCGCGCTTGCTTTCGTGCTCGGGGTGCTGATCATCATCCCGATCGGCGGCGCCGACATGCCGGTGGTGATCTCGATGCTGAACAGCTACTCGGGCTGGGCCGCGGCCGGGATCGGCTTCTCGCTCAACAACCCGATGCTGATCATCGCCGGGTCGCTGGTCGGTTCCTCGGGCGCGATCCTGTCCTACATCATGTGCCGCGCGATGAACCGCTCGTTCTTCAGCGTGATCCTGGGCGGGTTCGGCGCCGCCGAGGGCAGCGCCGCCGCCGACACCGGGCAGAAGACGGTCAAGTCCGGGTCGGCCGACGACGTCGCCTTCCTGCTCGGCAACGCCGAGAGCGTGGTGATCATTCCCGGCTACGGCCTGGCGGTGGCGCGCGCCCAGCACGCGGTGAAGGAGATGGCGCAGAAGCTCATCGCCAAGGGGGTGAACGTGCGCTACGCGATCCACCCGGTCGCGGGGCGCATGCCGGGGCACATGAACGTGCTGCTCGCCGAGGCCGAGGTGCCCTACGAGCAGGTGTTCGAGATGGAGGACATCAACTCCGACCTCGGTACCACCGACATCGCCTTCGTGCTCGGCGCGAACGACGTGGTGAACCCGCTCGCGGAGGAAAAGGGCAGCCCGATCTACGGCATGCCGATCATCGAGGCGCACAAGGCGCGCACGGTGCTCGTCAACAAGCGCTCGATGGCCGCCGGCTACGCCGGCCTCGACAACCCGCTCTTCTACATGGACCGGACGATGATGGTCTTCGGCGACGCGAAGAAGGTGGTCGAGGAGATCGTCAAGGCGATCGACTGAAGCCGCCGCACGCGATGGCGATCGGCGACAGCGACCGCGCCCGCAGGGAGATCCTCGCGCGCATCCGCCGCGCGCAGGGGCGCGGCGCGGCGAGCCGCCCCGCTCAGGCGGAGCTCGCCGCGGTGGAGACCTACATCGCCGCCCATCCGCGCGGCCCGCTCCCGGCGGTGGACCACGACCTCGTCGCCGGGTTTCGCGCCCGCGCCGAGGCGATGCAGAGCACGACCGACCTGGTCGAGCGCCTGGCCGAGGTGCCGGGCGCCGCCGCGCGCTATCTCGCCGCGCACGGCCTGCCCCGGTCCGGCTGCGTCTCGCCCGCGCTCGCAGGCCTCGACTGGGCGGGCGCCGGGCTCGCGCTCGAGGCGCGCGGCGCGGCGGATCGCGACGCGGTCGGCGTCACCGGGGTCTTCGCGGCGCTCGCCGAGACCGGAACCCTGATGGTGGTGTCGGGCCCGGAGACCCCTGCGGCGGCGAGCCTGCTGCCCGAGACGCACATCGCGGTGGTGCCGACCGGACGCATCGTGCAGCACATGGAGGACGGCTGGGCGCGCGCCCGGGCCGAGCTTGGCCGCTTGCCGCGCCTGGTGAACTTCATCTCCGGGCCCTCGCGCACCGGCGACATCGACCAGACGATCGTGCTCGGCGCGCACGGGCCGTACCGGGTCCACATGATCCTCGTCCGCGCCGCCACCTGAACGGCGCGCGAGCGGGCGCGGGCCGGGCGCACCGCACCGCAGTTGACACCCCGGGGGAAGTCGGGCTTACTCCGCCCGTGCGGAGCCAGCCCCGGCCTTGCGAGCGGGCGCAGGCCCCGGCGCTGCGCGGTCTTGGAGGGGCCGCGTCGCGCCGCAGTCACCAGGAGGGGTCGCGGGGGCCCAGCGCACCCAGCGTGCGAAGCGCCCTGGCGGCTCGTGAATCGTCGTTGAGGAGGAGGAGGACCATGAGACATCCGGCCGGATGGCCGCGCGCGCGCGCGGCCGCTCTGGGCGCGCTCGCCGTCGGTGCGCTCGCCCTGGGCAGCATGACCGCGCACGCGCAGGCGCCCACCACGCTGAAGATGCAGGCCACCTGGCCGGCGTCGCTCACGCTGTACGAGAACTTCACCATGTGGGCGGACCGGGTCGGCAAGCTCTCGGCCGGCACGCTGAAGATCGAGACGATGCCCGCGGGCCAGGTCGTGCCGGCCTTCGAGGTCCTGGACGCGACGCACAAGAAGGTGCTCGACGGCGCGCACGCCTGGGCGGCCTACTGGACCGGCAAGAACAAGGCTGCGGTCCTCTTCACCGGCGGTCCCGGCGGCACCTTCGGCATGGACTTCATCGACGCGATGGGCTGGATGTACGAAGGCGGCGGCCTGGAGCTCTACCAGGAGTTCTACCAGAAGGAGCTGAAGCTCAACGTCGTCGCGTTCCCGGTCCTGCCTGCCGGCCCGCAGGCGTTCGGCTGGTTCAAGCGGCCGATCAAGAGCCTCGCGGACTTCAAGGGCATGAAGTGCCGGCAGACCGGCATCGCCGCGGAGGTCTGGCAGCGCATGGGGATGCAGACGGTGAACATGCCCGGCGGCGAGATCATCCCCTCGGCGCAGCGCGGCGTGATCGACTGCGCCGAGTGGGTGGGCGGGGTGGAGGACCTGCGGCTCGGGTTCCACAACGTGTGGAAGTACCACTACACCCCGGGCATGCACGAGAGCGTGACGATCGCCGAGCTGCTGTTCAACGGCGACGTGTGGAAGAGCCTCAACGCCCAGCAGCAGGAGTGGATCAAGTCGGCGGCGACCGAGACCTTCTACCGCTGGTGGGCGCGCTGGCAGAAGCAGAACGCGGAGGCGCTGAAGGAGCTGCAGGAGAAGCACAACGTGCAGATCCTGCGCACGCCGCCGGAGGTCCTGGTCGAGTTCCTCAAGACCTGGGACGCGCTCGCCAAGGAGGAGAGCGAAAAGAACCCCTTCTTCAAGAAGGTGCTCGATTCGCAGCGCGCCTACGCCAGCGTGGTGGTGCCGGCGAAGCGCTTCTACTTTCCGCCCTATTCGTTCGCGGCGAACTACTACTTCCCGGAGAAGGCGGCGGCCGGCAAGGCGGCGGCGAAGAAGAACTGATCCGGCGCCGCCCGGCGGCTCGCGCCCGGCCCCGGGCGCGAGCGCAACCGGAAGAAGGGGCCGGACCGCACGCGCGCGGGCGGTCCGGCTGCGCCCAGTCCATCGAGGGGAAGCGCCGATGCCCGAGCCGTCTCCGACGCTGGTCAAGCTCGTCCGCACGATCGACAGGTTCACCGACACGACCGGGCTCTGGATCGCGTCGCTCAGCATCCCGCTCGTCCTGGCGGTGTGCTACGAGGTGATCGCGCGCTACGTCTTCGACGCGCCGACGATCTGGTCGTTCGACGTGACCTACATGCTGTACGGAACGCTGTTCATGCTCGGGTGCGCCTACGCGCTGCACAAGGGCGCCCACATCCGCACCGACTTCTTCTTCGAGCGCTGGTCGGTGCGGACGCGGGGGATCATCGACTCGATCGCGTACCTCGTGCTCTTCTTCCCCGCCTTCATCCTCTTCCTCGCGGTCAGCTGGAACGAGGGTTACTACGCATGGACGATCAACGAGACCTCGGAGCAGACGCCCTGGCGGCCGCTCCTGTGGCCGTACAAGATGGTCGTTCCGCTCGCGTGCCTGCTGTTGCTGATACAGGGCGTGTCCGAGACGATCAAGAGCCTGTGGGCGGCGCGCACCGGCATGGAGCTCGAGCGCAAGGAAAAGGTCGAGGTATGAGCCCGCCGGCGCGGCACCCCGGCGCGCCGGGGAACTGCGGCAGCGCGAACGTCCGCCCCGCCTTGCCCGGCGCGCGCATCGCGCCGCCGGCGCGGCGGGGGCGGGAGGCGCGGCGATGACCGGACTCGCGTTCCTCGGCCTCGTCATGCTGGTGGTGATGATCGGCGCGATCTTCATCGGCTTCCCGATCAGCTTCACGCTGCTGTTCCTCGCGCTCGTGTTCGGCTACTTCGGGCTCGGGCACGTGGTCTTCGACCTGGCGTACTTCCAGACCATCGGGATGATGAAGGAGGAGCTGCTCGCGGCGGTGCCGCTGTTCATCTTCATGGGCTTCATCACCGAGCAGGGCGGCCTGATGGAGCGCCTGTTCACCGCGTTCCGGCTGCTGCTCGCGCCGGTGCGCGGGGCGCTGTTCCTGGTCGTGGTGCTCACCGCCGCGGTGTTCGCGATGGCGACCGGCATCGTCGGGGCCGCGGTGACGGTGCTCGGGATCATGGCCGCGCCGATCATGAACCGGACCGGCTACGACGCGCAGCTCGCCGCCGGCACCATCACCGCCGGCGGGACGCTCGGCATCCTCATCCCGCCCTCGGTCATGCTGATCGTGATGGGGCCGGTGCTCGGGGTGTCGGTCGCCGACCTCTACGCGGCCGCGTTCGGGCCGGGGTTCCTGCTCGCCGGCATCTACGTCGTCTACCTGCTGCTGCGCAGCTACCTCGACCCGAAGCTCGGGCCGCCGGTGCCGAAGGTCGAGCGCGTGACTTCGGCCTGGGTGATCCTGAAGGAGGTCGCGATCGGCATCCTGCCGCTCGGCGGGCTGATCGCCGCGACGCTCGGCACCATCCTCGCCGGCCTCGCGACGCCGACCGAGGCCTCCGGGATGGGCGCGGCAGGCGCGATCGTCCTCTCGATCGCCTTCCGCAAGTTCACGTTCTCCGGGCTCAAGCGGGCCCTGCTGAGCGCGATGGCGACCTCGAGCATGGTGCTGCTGCTCGCGGTCACGTCGAACATCTTCGGGGCGGTGTTCGCGCGCCTCGGAACGGCCAACTGGATCACCGAGTCGCTGCTCGCGCTGCCGCTGCCGCCGTTCGCGATGCTGATCGTGGTCGTCGTGCTGATCTTCCTGCTCGGGTGGCCGTTCGAGTGGCCGGCGATCATCCTGGTGTTCCTGCCGATCTTCTACCCGGTGGTCGCGGCGCTCAAGTTCGATCTCGTCTGGTTCGGCGCGCTGGTGGCGGTCGTGCTCCAGACCGCGTATCTCTCGCCGCCGGTCGCGATGTCCGCCTACTACCTCAAGCAGGTGGTCCCGGGGTGGTCCCTGCTGACGATCTACAAGGGCATGTTCCAGTTCATGCTGCTGCAGATCGTCGCGATCGCGCTCGTCATCGTGTTTCCGCAGATCGCCACCGCCTTCCCCGAGTACCTGCAGCGGATGGCGCGCGAGGCACCGGTCGAGAAGGTGGTCGACGACGCCGGCTCGCTCGAGAAGGACCCGCTGCTCGCGCCGAGCGAGCCGGCGGAGGAAGGCGCGGCGGATTCGAAGGACGAAGCGGCGCCGGCCAAGCAGTAGCCCGGCGGAGGCGCGCCGCGGCGCGGTTTTCGTTCCGGAGCGCGCACGAAGATCACGCTCAGCCGGGCCTTTCCTCGTCCTCGCCCGCCTCCGCGAGCGGAGCGCGCGAGGGCAGGCGCGCGCGGATCGCGGCCTGCGCCAGCATCAGCGCGGACACCGGCGCGCCGATGAAGAGGAACGCCGCGATCAGCAGCTCGTGCACGATCCACCGCCCGCTGCCGACGAAGTACAGCAGCGCGGCGAGCAGCGCGCCGCCGACGCCCAGCGTGGTCGCCTTGGTCGGCGCGTGCAGCCGCATCAGGAAGTCGGGCAGGCGCACGAGCCCGATCGCGCCCACCAGGCCGAAGAACCCGCCGGCGACCAGCAGGAGCGAGATCAGGACCTCGATCGCGGCGCGCATCGCGGCTCAACCGGTCACGTCGCCGCGCGCGACGAAGCGCGCCAGCGCCACCGTCGAGACGAACCCGATCAGCGCGATGAGCAGGGCGACCTCGAAGTACGCCGCGCTGTCTTGCTGCACCGCGAGCAGGAGCGCGAGCGCGACCGCGTCGACGTAGAGGGTGTCGAGCGCGAGGATGCGGTCGGGCGCGCTCGGGCCGCGCAGGAGCCGGAACGCCGCGAGCAGGAACGCGAGGCCGAAGGCGGCGAACGCGACGTTCAGCGCGAGGTCGAGCATCCGAAGATCTCCATGAGCGCGCGCTCGTAGCGCAGCTTGATGTCGGCCGCCACGCGCGCGGGGTCGCCGGTGTCGAGCACGTGCACGAGGAGCCGCGTGCAGCCCTCGTCGATGTCCGCCGACACCGTTCCCGGCGTCATCGTCACGATCATCGCGAGCGCCGCGGCGACCTGCGGGTGCGGCGCGTCGAGCGGCACCGCGACGAACGCCGGGCGCAGCCGTCCCGGCGGGCCGAGGACCAGGCGCGCCACCGCGACGTTCGCCACCACGATGTCCCACAGCACCACCGCGGCGAGGCGCGCCGCGCGCCCCGGGCGGGCGAGCGGACTGGACGGCGCGCCGACGCGGGCGAGCCCGAGCGGGAGGACGAGCGCGAGCAGCGCCGCACCGGCGAGCGGGAGCGGGGCCACGCCCCAGAACATCAGCGCCGCCGCGAACAGCGCGCCGGAGAGCCACGGGCGCGGGAAGAGTCGGCTCATCGGGGGCGCCTCGTCCGGTCGCCGAGAATCCGCGCCGCGTAGCCCGGCGTGTCGGCGAGCTGCTGCGCGGCGGCGTCGGCGAACCGCTTGACCGGCGCGGCGAAGAGCGCGAGCGCGACGCCGCACGCGAGCAGCGCCGCGGGCACGACGAGCGCCCGCGGCGTCGTCGTTCCCGGCGCCGCCCCCGCGTCGCCCGGCTGCCACAGCAGCACGCTGCCGGCGCGCGTCAGCGCGAGGAGCGTCGCGAACCCGGTGCCGAGGATCACCGTCCAGACGAGCGGCGTGGCGGGCAGCGCGCCGGTGGCGCCGAGGATCA
>JAGVSZ010000196.1 GCA_019137045.1 Betaproteobacteria bacterium | reverse complement strand
CCTCGTCGACCGACAGGACCGCGCCCGCGGGCGCGTGGCCGTAGCCGCAGAGCCGGGGCCGGGGCGCGACCGTCGCCCCCATCCGCGGCCGCCGTGGTCGGCGTCGAGCACGCGCCGGTCGCGGCGCACCGTCTCCGGGTCGCCGTGCGCCAGCAACTCGCCGTGCGCGAGGCAGTAGATGTCGCGCGCGAGATGCATGATCACCCGCATGTTGTGCTCGATCACCAGCAGCGTGACGCCGAGCTCGGCGTTGGCGCGCAGCAGGCGGTCGATCAGCCCGTTGATCAGCACCGGGTTGATGCCGGCCGTCGGCTCGTCGAGCAGCAGCAGCCGCGGCGCGCTCATCAGCGCCATGGCGAGCTCCAGCAGCTTCTGCTGTCCGAACGACAGCTCGCCCGCGCGTAGCCGTCGCTTCGAATGCAGCCCGACGAACTCGAGCAGCGCCTCGGCGCGATCGGTGACCGCGGGCGCCGGACGGCGCAGCATGGCGCGCAGCGTCTCGCCGGCGTGCGGCGTGCTGATCTGCATGTTCTGCACGCAGTCCATGGCGCGGTAGACGTGCGTCTGCTGGAAGGTGCGGATCAGCCCGAGACGCGCGATCTGCGGCGTGCGCAGGCGCGAGATCTCGCGCCCGTCGAAGCGGATCGAGCCGCCGTCGATCGGGTGGCGGCCGACGATCGAGTTGAACAGCGTGGTCTTGCCCGAACCGTTGGGACCGATCAGTCCGGTGATGGCACCGGGCGCAATCTCGAGCGACAGGGCGCGATTGGCGACCACGCCGCCGAACCGCTTGCTGACGTCGCGCACTTCCAGCAGCGCGCTCACCCCTCGGCTCCCATGCCGGGCTGCGGCGCCGCCCGAGCCGGGGCAGGGCGGCGCGGGTTGCGCGCGCGAGGCGACCAGCCGAGGATGCCCGAGGGGAAGAACACCACGATCACGACGATCAGCAGGCCCATCGCTACCCGCTGCCAGCCGAGCAGATAGGTCCAGAACAGTTCCTGGGTGAGATGAAACACCGTGGCGCCGATAACCGGTCCCCACAGGGTGCCCTTGCCGCCGAGCACCGCCATCAGCACCATCCACACGCCGAAAGTGTCGCCGGCGAAGGCGAGCTCGCGCGGGTCGATGTACCCCACGAGGTTGCCGACCGGACCGCCGGCCGCGCCGAGGAAGAACGCGCTCACGCACCACGCGAATACCTTGTAGCGCGTAGTGTGCAGCCCCATTGCCTCGGCCTTGTCCTCGTCGTCGCGGATCGCGTTGATCGCCAGCCCGAGCCGCGAGCAATAGAGGCGGCGTACCGCGAGGAAGGTGAGAGCGGCCAGCGCGAACAGCAGGTAGTAGAAGAAGCGTGCGCGGTGATCGATCGGCCCCGGGTAGAGCGGTGACGCGAGCCCGGATGCGGCGCCGACGTACTCCCAGGCGGAGGCGAGGTCGGCGGCGGCGACCGCGAGCCCCAGCGTGGCGATCGCGAAGTAGTGGCCGCGGATCGCGAGGATGGCCGGCCCGAGAACGAGCGCGGCGCCGGCGGCGACGAGTGCGCCCAGCCCGATACCGCAGGCGAGCGCGGCGTAGTACGAGAGCCCCGAGTCGCGCTGGAGCACCGCGCAGGCATAGACACCGAGACCGAAGAAGAACACGTTGCCGAACGAGTTGTAGCCCATCTGCCCGCCGTTGACGTCCCAGGTGAGGGCGAACAGAATCATCAGCCACAGGAACGCGAGCTGGGTGGTGACCTCCGGCACCGCCCAGGGCGCGACGACGCCGGCGGCGCCGATCGCGGCCATGAGGAGGGAGTCGCGCCGGCGCGCGGTCATCGAAGGGCGCGTCTGCTGCGTGCGAGCACCGTGCTGCGCCCGACCAGGATCAGGACCAGCAGCAGGAAGACGAACGCGGTCTGGTATTCGGTGCCGAGGATGAAGCCTGCCGCCTCCTCGACCACGCCGAGCCCGGCGCCCGCGAGGATGACGCCCGGGAGGTTGCCCAACCCGGCGACGACGACGATCATGAACGAGCGCAGCGTGTAGGTGAGACCGGCATATGCCTGGATGAACCAGGTCATCGCCACCAGCCCGCCGGCGGCGCCGCAGATCGCGCAGTTGAGCGCGAAGGTGGCGGCGTAGACGCGGTCGGTGTCGACGCCGAGGACGCGGGCCGCGCGCGCGTTCTGGGCGGTGGCGCGGATCGCCTGGCCGAGCCGGGTGTAGCGGAGGAAGGCCACGAGCGCCGCGCCGACGGCGAGCGCGGCGCCGAAGCCGGCGAGCTTGATGCCGGGAATCGTCACCAGGCCGTGGACGAAGAAGAGGCTGTGGAGCTGCGAAGGAACGGTGCGGGTGTCGGCGCTGAAGACCTGGTTGGCGAGCTGCTGCAGCAGGATGCTGATGCCGAAGGTGGCGAGGATCGCGATGAACATGTCGCGCTCCACGATGCGCCAGACGACGGCGCGGTAGAGCGCGAGGCCGATCCCGTACGCGACCGCCGCCGCGACCGGGATGCCGAGGAGCGGGGTGACGCCGGCGCGATCGAGGTAGAACACGACGTAGCCGCCGAGCATCACGAACTCGCCCTGGGCGATGTTGATGATGTTCATCACGCCCCACACCAGCGCCATGCCGTAGGCGACCAGGGCGTAGATCGCGCCCACGAGGACGCCGCTAACGACGAGCTGCACCAGCAGGACCGGTGCGTCGATCAGGACGCCGAGATTCGACATGGCGAGGTTCCCCCGGCGCGCGCCCGCGCGCCGGGCGGCAGCGCCGGGGCGCGGTCAGCGGGTCAGTCGCGTGCGCTCCATTGCGGCGCCGGGTAGATCGGCTTGCCCGTTGCCCAGCGCGGTGGGGCGACCACCACGTACCGCTCGTCCTGGATCTGGTACATCACCATCGACTTGGCGACGTTCTTGCCGGCGGCGTCGAACCTGACCGGCCCGTAGAACGTCATCATGTCGGTCGCCGCGAGCGCGGCGCGCACCTTCTGCGGATCGAGCGAACCGGCGCGCTCGATTGCGTCGGCGAACACCTCGACCGGAGCCGAGGACTCGGCGGCCTGATAGGGAGGCTCGTAACCGTAGGTCTGCTTGAACAGCGCGGCGTACTTCGCCGGGGTGCCGAACCAGCGGTCGTTGTAGGTCATGCGGCTGTCCCACTGCGAGCTGCAGAACGCGTAGTCCGCCTCCTTGCCGAACTTCTTGATGACTTGCGCGGAGTCGCACTGGGTGAGCGCGAGCATGGGCACGTACACCTCCTGCGCGGCGACCTCGCGGATGCCGAGGATCGCGCCCTTGTCGTGCCCCGAGACGAGCAGCGCGTCCGGCCTGAGCGCCTTGACTTTGGTCAGCGTTGCGGT
>JAGVSZ010000282.1 GCA_019137045.1 Betaproteobacteria bacterium | reverse complement strand
AAGCGCCGGCGCTTCAGGTCGGGCGCCTGCGCCGTCGGGGATGCGTGCGGGGAATGCTGCGTCGAGTCGCGCATGGAGACCTCCAAAGACATCACGCCGTGACGTAATAGTAGGCCGAGCTACGGCCCGATGGCGAGCGAGTCACGTTCGATCGCCAGGAACGCCGCTGACAATTCTGACGCCCGCCTGTAATAGTTGGCACGTGCACAGGACGTTATTGCATCGCAGCAATCGAACGCCCACGTCGAGATCCAGGTCTCGAAGAAGCGCCGCTGGTCCGCGATCGGCGCGGGCGCGCGGCCCTCGCCCCCCGCGATCAGCACGCGCATGACCTCCGCGAGCGCCGCGAGGTGGTCCTCGAGGAGGTCCGTGTCGCCGCGCCGTTCGAGTCCCATCGCCGCGAGCGCGGTCCTCAGGTCCGCGAGCGGCTTGTCCAGCATGAAGCCGGAGATCCAGTGCGACGCGTGCAGGTTGACCTCGCTCTTGCCGACGCCGACGAACAGGTCCGTGTACTCCTGGGCGGCCGCCTCGGCGTCCATCGCGCGGCTCGCCCGCAGGAGCGCGTTGTAGGCGACAGGAAGCGGGGCGTCCGGCGGCTCCGGCAGCTCCGGCGCCCCCGCCAGCGCCGCCAGGAACGCGGCGTCCGGGGGCGCGGCGAACAGCCGCGACACGAGCGCGTACAGGTCGGCCCGTACGCGGTCCTCCGGAGCGACCGGGTACGGCAGCGCCGCGGCGGACGACGGATCCGGGGGCGAGGCCGGCATCAGATGCGCCCGCCCTTGAGGAGGTCGATGCCGCCGGGCTCGTCGGTGACCATCGCCTTGACGCGGCAGTCGCCGCACATCCGGAGCCGGTCGAGCGCGCCCGGCTTCGCGAACATCGCGTGGCCCGCGAGCTTGGCGACCATCCCGTCGATCATCCTGCGCGTGCCGAGCGGCTTGCCGCACGAGATGCAGCCGACGATCTCGGCCTCGTTCAGCACGCGCGGCGCGCGCGCCTCCGCGGTGAGGTCGAGCTGCGGGACGAGGGCGATCGCGCGCTCCGGGCAGGTCGCCGCGCAGATCCCGCACTGGACGCACTTCGACTCGATGAAGCGCAGCTTCAGCGCCTCCGGATGATCGAGCAGCGCCCCTTCCGGGCACGCGCCCACGCAGGCGAGGCACATCGTGCACGCGTCGGCGTTCACGTCGACGCGCCCCCACGGCGACCCGGCGTGGAGCGGGATCACCTTTCGGGGAACCGGCGCGTGCAGCGCGAGGTGGTCGAGCGCGAGCGCGAGCGTCGTGCGCTTCTCCGGCGTCGGGGCGAACGTCGCGGCCGCGCGCACGCCCAGCGCCGGCGCGGCGTCCCACAGCGCCGCCTCGGCGGCCGCGACGTCGGTCGCGTCGACCAGCCGGAAGTGCTCGCCCTGGTAGCCCAGCGCGTTCGCGACCGTGTCGCCCAGCCGCATCTGGAACGCGAGCGCGTCGCGGTACTGCGGCGCCTCGTCGCCCGTGACGAGCACGGAGACGCCGGCCGCGCCCCACGCGAGCGCGGCGAGCCACAGGTCGAGGCCGGTCGACGCGACGTGGTGCACCTCGAGCGGGATCACGCGCGCGGGCAGCCCGCGCCCGCGGCGCGCGAGGCGCGCGATCGCCTCGCCCGCGTCCCGCCCGTGCAGCAGGATCGTCGCGTCCCGGCCGCCGGCCCGCCCGTACGTCGCGAGCAGCGTGCGCACGCGCGCCCCCTGGTCGGGCATCGCCGGGTACTGGTAGCTCATCGCCCCGGACGGGCAGACGGTCGTGCAGGCGCCGCAGCCCATGCACAGGTGCGGCTCGACGAACACGCCGTCGCCGTCGGCCCGGATCGCCTCGGTCGAGCAGACCTCGATGCAGGCCGAGCAGCCCTGCTTCCCCGAGCGCTCGTGCGCACAGATCGACGCCTTGTACGCGAAGTACTTCGGCTTCTCGAACTCCCCGGTCGCCGTCGCGAGCTCGGCGACCGCCTTCGCCTGCGCGACGACGTCCGCGCCGGGCGCGTAGTAGCCCTGCGGCGGCTGGTGCATCCGGAACCAGGGCGTGCGCGAGAGGTCGAGGACGAGGTCGAAGGCTCCGCCGCGCTCGCGGTCCTTGCGGGCGAAGTCGATCGCGCCGACCTCGCCGCACGCGGCGACGCACCGGCGGTGCCCCTTGCAGCGGTCGAGGTCGACCTGATAGCTCTCGTCGATCGCGTGCTCGGGGCACGCGCGCACACACGCGTGGCAGCGCGTGCACAGGTCGAGGTCGATCGGGTTCTCCTGCGACCACTTCGCCTCGAACGCGCCGAGCCAGCCGGTGAGCGCCGTGAGCTTCCCCGACATGACCGGGAACGCGCGCTCGGCGGGCAGCGAGGCCCCCGCGGCGCGCCCGGTCGCGAGGACCGTGACCGCGAGCTGCTGCGAGAGCAGCTTCGCCCAGTCGAGCGCGGCGTCGAGCGGGCCGACGACGAGCAGCTGGCCGCGGGACGCGTAACTCACCTGCGGCACCGGCGCGGGCTCGGGCAGCGACGCGGCCGCAATCAACGCGGCGATCTTGGGCGTCGCGGCGCGCGCCTCCGGGGACCAGCCGCCCGACTCGCGGACGTTGACGAAGCGGATCGTCTGCGTGCGCGCGCCCTCCTGCGCGATCTCCTCGAACAGGCGCGCCTCCTGCGTGCAGGCGACCAGCACGTCGCCGTGCGCGCCCTCGGCGAACGCGGGGAGCTCATTCTGGCACAGCATCGAGCGCACTTTCGGCGCGGCGGGCAGGCCCAGCGCGCGGCCGATCGCGGCCGCGTCGAGCGGCTGCGTGCCGTTGCAGGAGCACAGGAAGATCTCTTTGCCGGGCGCGCTCACGGACGGGGCTTCGGGTCGGCGGGTTCGGTTCGTTCGACCGGCGCCGCGGGCGGCGCAGGCTCGCCCGGCGCGGCCGCGCCGGCTTCCGGGAGCGCCGGCGCCTCGTCCGCGGCGGCCTCATCCCCGGCCTCCGCCACGGCCTCGGGCGGAACCTCCTCGACCTCGCCGCGCTCGTTGACGCGGGTCTTCGGCGGGTCGAACAGGTAGCGCGCCTGGACGAGGCCGCGGACCGTCTCGGCGTCGATCGGATCGGGCTTCGTGTAGTCGTCGATGTAGACGTCGAGGCCGTCCATCACGTTGAACCGCGGATCGGAGAACAGCCTCTTGAGCGCCGCGCGCTTGAGCGAAGGATCGACGCCCGGCTGCATGAACGCGCTGAAGTCGGCGTCGAACGTGAGCGTCTCGACCGCGGGCAGCGGCGCGTCGGCGGCGGGCTGCGCCGGGGCGACGGGGGCCGCGGGCCGGGCCTGCACCGATGGCGGCGCGGTGCCGTCCCCGGCGGCG
>JAGVSZ010000031.1 GCA_019137045.1 Betaproteobacteria bacterium | reverse complement strand
GAAGGCAGTGGATTCTTTCAACACGGCCATACGTACAGCGGCCATCCGGTGGCATGCGCCGCGGCGCTCGCCGTTCAGACTGCGATCCGGGAGCGCAAGCTGCTGGATCAGGTGTGCTCGTCGGGCGCGCAGTTGGAGCGGCTGCTCGTCCAGCGTTTCGGCGACCACCCCCACGTCGGCGAGATCAGGGGGCGCGGTCTGCTCTGGGCCCTGGAACTCGTCGCCGATCGGACGACGAAGGCCCCGTTCGAGCCGGATCGGCGGGTGGCGGCGCGTTTGAAGCGCGTCGCTCTGGAGAACGGCCTTCTCTGTTATCCCATGCCGGGCACGATCGATGGTCGACGCGGCGATCATGTGCTGATCGCCCCGCCATACATCGTGTCGTTCGCACACCTCGAGGAACTGGTGGACAAGCTGGGGCGCTCGCTCGATCAGGTGCTTTGATGTTCCACGTGGAACGTCCGTCCCGCGACGCCGGAGCATGTTCCACGTGAAACATCGGGAGCGAACCGGCGTCCGAGACGCGGCGCGCGCTTGATGCGCCAGGGGGAGGGGGTACAATCCGCGCTCCCGGCAGGTCCCCGCGATGCATTTTCCGGATCAGTTCGATGTCCTCGTCGTCGGCGGCGGCCACGCCGGCACCGAGGCCGCATTGGCGGCGGCCCGGATCGGGGCCAAGACGCTTCTTCTGACGCATAGCATCGAGACGCTTGGCCAGATGTCCTGCAATCCCTCCATCGGCGGGATTGGCAAGGGGCATCTCGTCAAGGAGATCGATGCACTCGGCGGCGCAATGGCCCTCGCAACCGACGAGGCGGGCATCCAATTCCGGATCCTGAACGCCAGCAAGGGCCCCGCCGTTCGTGCCACCCGCGCCCAGGCCGACCGCGTGCTCTATCGGCGGGCAATTCGGCGACGTCTCGAGCGTCAGCCCAATCTCACCCTGTTTCAGCAGCCCGTCGATGATTTGGTGCTGGACGGGGATCGCGTCGTCGGGGCGGTCACTCAGCTCGGAATTCGCTTTAGCGCGCACGCGGTCGTGCTGACCACCGGGACCTTTCTGGCGGGCCTGATTCACGTCGGCCTCGAACACTATGCCGCCGGACGGGCGGGCGATCCGCCCGCGATTCGGCTGGCCGCACGGCTGCGTGAGCTGCGTCTGCCCGCCGGGCGTTTGAAGACCGGTACGCCCCCGCGGCTCGACGGTCGCACGATCGACTTTTCCATTCTGGACACTCAACCGGGCGATGATCCGCCGCCAGTCTTCTCCTTCATGGGCGATCGCGCGATGCACCCGGCCCAGCGGCCCTGCTGGGTGACGCACACCAATCCGCGCACGCACGAGATCATCCGCGGCGGTCTCGACCGGTCACCGATGTACACCGGCAAGATCGAGGGAGTGGGTCCCCGATATTGCCCGTCCATCGAAGACAAGATCCATCGCTTCGCCGGCAAGCCGAGCCATCAGGTGTTTCTCGAGCCGGAGGGGCTGGAGACCGACGAGATCTATCCGAACGGGATCTCCACCAGCCTGCCGTTCGATATCCAACTCGAATTAGTACGTTCAATCAAAGGGTTGGAGAGAGCTCAGATCGTTCGGCCAGGGTACGCGATCGAGTACGACTACTTTGATCCGCGCGCGCTGAAAGCCTCCCTCGAAACAAAGGCGATCGCCGGGTTGTTCTTCGCGGGTCAGATCAACGGTACGACGGGTTACGAGGAGGCCGCGGCCCAGGGGGTCCTGGCCGGGATCAACGCCGCGCGCCTGGCGCAAGGCAAGTCGGCGTGGGGCCCCCGGCGCGACGAGGCCTACCTCGGTGTGCTCGTCGACGACCTCGTCACCCGCGGCGTCGCCGAGCCGTATCGCATGTTCACCAGCCGCGCCGAGTACCGGCTCATGCTGCGCGAGGACAACGCCGACCTGCGCCTGACCGAGGCGGGCCGCGCGCTCGGCGTGGTCGACGACGCGCGCTGGAGCGCATTCGCGCGCAAGCGCGACGCGCTTGCGGCCGAGCACGAGCGCCTCAAGTCCACGTGGGTGAATCCGCGCCTGATTCCCGCGTCCGCGGCGACGCGCGTGCTCGGACAGCCGATCGAGCGCGAGCACACGCTGCTCGACCTCCTCAAACGTCCGGACGTCACGTACGTCGCGCTGATGACGCTGCCCGGCGCCGGCCCCGGCAGCGGCGACGCGACCGTCGCCGCGCAGGTCGAGATCCAGGCGAAGTACGCGGGCTACATCGCTCGCCAGCAGGACGAGGTCGCGCGCCACGAGGCGCACGATGCGACGCCGCTGCCGCACGACCTCGACTACGCGGCAGTGCGCGGACTGTCGGCCGAGGTGCGCCAGAAGCTCGCGCTGCACCGGCCCGAGACGATCGGGCAGGCGGCGCGCATGCAGGGCGTGACGCCGGCGGCGATCTCGCTGCTGCTCGTGCACCTGAAGCGGCGCGCGGCGCGCGCAAAGGGCGCGCCGGAGAAGAGCGCGGCATGAGCGGCGCGCACGCGCTCGAGCGCGCCGCCGCCGCGCTGCAGGTGGAGATCGCAGCGCAGCAGGCCGCGACACTCGAGCGCTACCTCGACCTGCTCGAGAAGTGGAATCGCGTCTACAACCTCACCGCGATCCGCGAGCGCGGCCGCATGGTGACGCACCACCTGCTCGACTCGCTCTCCGTCCTGCCGCATCTGCGCGGACCGCGCGTGCTCGACGTCGGCAGCGGTGCCGGGCTGCCGGGCATCCCGATCGCGATCGCACGGCCGGCGCTGCGCGTGACGCTGCTCGAACCGAACCAGAAGAAGTCGGCCTTTCTGACGCAGACGGTGGGCGAACTGAAGCTCGCGAACGCGACGGTCGTGGCCGAGCGCGTGGAATCGTGGCGCGCCGTGGAGCGGTTCGACACGATCGTCTCGCGCGCTTTCGCGGACCTCGGCGAGTTCGTTGCGTCGGCGGGACGGCTGCTCGCGCCGCAGGGCGTGATCGCCGCGATGAAGGGCGTGCATCCCTTCGAGGAGATCGAGCGCCTCCCGCAGGGCTACCGACTGCTCGAAGTGGTGCGCCTCGCGGTTCCCGGCCTCGACGCCGAACGGCATCTCGTCCTGGTCGGTGCCGCGTGACGCGCGTGCTCGCCATCGTCAACCAGAAGGGCGGGGTGGGCAAGACCACGACCACCGTGAACGTCGCCGCCGGTCTGGCAAAGGCGGACCAGCGGGTCCTGCTGGTGGATCTCGATCCGCAGGGCAACGCGACGATGGGATCGGGCATCGACAAGCGCACCCTCGAGCACACCGTCTACCAACTGCTGCTCGGCCTGAGCACGGCCGAAGGTGTGCGCCGGCGCTCGGAGACCGGCGGGTACGACATCCTGCCCGCCAACCGCGAGCTCGCCGGCGCCGAGGTCGAGATGGTCGGGCTCGAGCACCGCGAGACCCGTCTTAAGACCGCGCTCGCGCACGTCGCGGACGCCTATGACTTCGTGCTGATCGACTGCCCGCCGGCGTTGAACCTGCTCACGGTGAACGGGCTCGTCGCCGCGGACGCCGTCCTCATCCCGATGCAGTGCGAGTACTACGCGCTCGAGGGCCTGTCCGACCTCATCAACACGATCAAGAAAGTGCGCCAGCACCTCAATCCACGCCTGGAGATCGAAGGCCTCCTGCGCACGATGTTCGACCCGCGCAACACGCTGGCGCAGCAGGTTTCCGACCAGCTCGAGCAGCACTTCGGCGCGAAGGTCTACATCACGATCATTCCACGCAACGTGCGCCTCGCCGAGGCACCGAGCTACGGCGCGCCCGCGGTCCACTTCGACGCGGCCTGCAAGGGCTCGCAGGCCTATCTCGCGCTCGCGCGGGAGATCCTGCATCGCATGGACACGGGGCCGGAGCCGGCGGTCGCGGCCCGCGCTCTCGCGGAGGGGGAACGGTGATGATCAAGCAGAAAGGGCTCGGGCGCGGCCTCGACGCGCTCCTCGGCGGGGAAGGAGGGGCGACGGCGGCCGCCGGCCGGGAATCGCTGGCGACGGTCGCCGTCGACCGTCTTCAGCCGGGACGTTACCAGCCGCGCACCCGGATGGACGAGGCCTCCCTCGGCGAGCTCGCCGCGTCGATCAAGGTCCAGGGGCTGATGCAGCCGATCCTGGTGCGCCCGGTCGGTGCGGAGCGCTACGAGATCATCGCCGGCGAGCGCCGGTGGCGTGCGGCGCGGCAGGCCGGGCTGCAGGAGGTGCCGGTCGTGGTGCGCGAGGTGCCCGACCAGGCGGCGCTCGCGATGGCGCTGATCGAGAACATCCAGCGCGAGAACCTCAATCCGCTGGAGGAGGCGCAGGGCGTGCAGCGCCTGGTGGACGAATTCAAGCTCACCCACCAGGAAGCGGCCGACGCGATCGGGCGCTCGCGCGCGGCGACCACCAATCTACTGCGACTGCTCAACCTCACGAAGGCGGTGCAGGCGCTCGTCTTCGACGGCCGGCTGGAGATGGGGCACGCGCGGGCGCTGCTCGCGCTCGACGGCGAGCTGCAGATCGGCACCGCGCAGCGCGTCGCGTCGAAAGGGCTCTCCGTGCGCGCGACCGAGAAGCTCGTCGGCGACATCCTGCATCCGCACGCGCGCGCGGCGCGGCCGACCGCGCGTACCAGCCGCGACATTCAGCGGCTCGAGCAGGAGGTCGCGGAGAAGCTCGGGACGTCGATCGAGATCAAGGCGGGCCGGAAGGGCAGCGGGAAGCTGGTGGTCCATTACATGTCGCACGAGCATCTGGATGATCTGATCCAGAAGCTCGTGCGGTGAATTGGGGGATCTGCAAGGGGGCGTCGCCCCCTTGCGCGACCGGGGATGTCGCACGAGCATCTGGATGATCTGATCCAGAAGCTCGTGCGGTGAAGGACGACGCTAGATCAGTTCCGCCAGCACCGCCGTCCACGCCGCCGCGAGGTTGGTGAGCGCGTAGCCCCCGCCGCCGAACACCATCAGCCGCCCTGCGCACACCTCGTCGGCGAGGCGGCGCACGTCACGCGCGACGCGCGCGTGGATCGCCGGGGTGCAGCGCAAGTCGGCGAGCGGGTCGCCGGCGAGCGCATCGGCGCCCGCCTGGAGGATCAGGAACTGCGGCTTGAAGCGCCGCAGGTGCGCCAGGCCCTGCTCCCACGCGGCGAGGAACTCCCGGTCCCCCGCTCCCGGCGCGAGCGGCAGGTTGAGCTTGGTGCCCTCGGCCCCGTCGCGGCCGGTTTCGTGCGCGTGACCGGTGCCCGGGAAGAGGTGATGACCGTCTTCGTGGATGTCGACCACGATCAGGTCCGGGTCGGCCTCGTACGGATAGTAGATCCCGTCCCCGTGGTGCACGTCGATGTCGACGTAGCCGATGCGGGCGACGCCGTGGTGCTTCCGCAGGCTGTCGATCACCACCCCGAGGTCGTTGAAGACGCAGAAGCCCGCCGCGCGGCTGCGGCGCGCGTGGTGCAGCCCGCCGATCGCCTGGAACGACCGCAACGCCCGCCCCGCCATGATCCGTTCCAGGCCTTCGATCGCGGTGCCGGCGACGGTCGCGGCGATCTCGTAGCAGCCCGGAAAGGCCGGCGTGTCGCCGTAGTCGAGGAAGCCCTCGCCGATCCGCGAGCGCACCCGCACCCAGTCGACGTGGCCCGCGCTGTGGAAGCGCTCGATCTCCGCGCGCGTCGCCACGCGCGGCGCGGCGACCTCGACCCGCCGGTCGAGGCCCTGCGCTGCGGCCGCGGCGAGAAAGGCGTTCTGTCGGTCGGCGCCCAGCGGGTGGCCGTCGCCGAACCCGTACTTCCCGAGCGCTTCGCCGACGAGCAGCACGGTCGCGTGCGACATGGCCGGATCCTAGACCTTTCGCACGCAGCGCAACAGGTGGCACACTGGCCCTCGGGAGCGCGCCGGCATCGGCGTGCGCGTCCCGCGGGATAACCCGACCTGACGGGGGGAGAGATAAGTGATCCACGAGCTTCGCATCTATCGCTGCGCGCCGGGACGTCTGCCGGCGCTCAACAAGCGCTTCGAGACGGTGACCCTGAAGCTGTGGGAAAAGCACGGCATCCGCCAGGTCGGCTTCTGGACGGTGCTGATCGGGGCGACGAACCAGGACCTCTACTATCTCCTCGAATGGGAGAGCCTCGCCGAGCGCGAGAAGAAATGGAACGCCTTTGCGAGCGACCCCGAGTGGATCGCCGCGCGCGCCGAGTCCGAGAAGGACGGGCCGATCCTCGCCCACGCCACCAACCACATCCTGCAGCCGACCGGCTACTCGAAGATGCGCTGATCTCCGCGCACCGGGATCGGCGCAGGTCCGCGCGCCGCTAGACGATCCTGAGCGCGATCGTTCCGACGCCCGCAACGCTGCCCTTGAGCACGTCGCCCTTCCTGACCGGGCCGACGCCTGCGGGCGTGCCGGTGAAGATCAGGTCGCCCGCCTTCAGCTCGAACAGCGTCGAGAGGTAGGCGATCATCTCGGGGATCTTCCAGATCAGCTCGGCGAGGTCGCCCTTCTGCTTCACCTCGCCGTTCACCTCCAGCACCACCGCGCCCCGCGCGGGGTGACCGATCCGCGCGGCCGGGACGATGGCGGCGCACGGCGCGGAGTGGTCGAACGCCTTGCCGGTGTCCCACGGGCGGCCCGCCTTCTTCGCTTCGCTCTGCAGGTCGCGCCGCGTCATGTCGAGCCCCGCGGCGTAGCCGTAGACGTGCGCGAGCGCCTGCGCCTCGGGGATGTTCGCGCCGCCCTTGCCGATCGCCACCACCAGCTCCATCTCGTGGTGCACGTCCTTGGTCTGCGCGGGATAGGGGAAATCCCTGCCGTCGAGGATCGCGGTGTTCGGCTTCATGAAGAAGAACGGCGGCTCGCGGTTCGGGTCGTGGCCCATCTCGCGCGCGTGCTCGGCGTAGTTGCGCCCCACGCAGAAGATGCGCGCGACCGGAAAGCGCGCGCTGGTGCCTTCGACCGGAAGGGAGGGGATCGGCGGCGCGGGGATGACGAATTCCATGGCGGTTCCTTTCCGGTCCCGGGGCGGGACCTCCACCCGGAAGTCTAGCGCCGCGGCGCCACTACCCGAACTTCGCCAGCAGCGCGGCGGCGTGCTCCAGCCGCTCGGACGCCGCCCCGGCCTTCGCGCGCGGCTGGACGCCCTCCGGTCCGGCCTGGATCGCGCACGCGAGCACCTGGAAGAACGCCTTGTCGAGCGCGCGGCGGGCCGCGCTCAACTGCTGCGTCACCTTCTCGCAGTCCGCGCCTGCGTCGATCATCGCCTGGATGCCACGCAGCTGCCCCTCCACGCGGCGCAGGCGCAGCACCAGCTCCCTCTTGTGCTCCTCGTCGCGGATCACCGCCATCGGCCGGGCTCCGGGTCGTTGCGAACGGGTACGAGGATACCCTGCCGGGTATCGCCGATCAAGCGCCCGCCACCCCTTGACATACCATACTCCCTAGGGTATGTTGCGGGCTCGAGTCCTCCAACCACCTCAGGGAGTGCAGCAATGACGGTCGATCGCCTCGTCCACATTCTCGCCGGCACCTTCGTGCTCGGCGCGCTCGCGCTGGGCGCGCCCGCGAGCCCGCTGTTCGTGAGCGCAAACTTTCTCTGGCTCGCCGTGTTCGTCGGCGCCAACCTCTTCCAGCACGGCTTCACCGGCATCTGCCCGCTCGCGTCGTTCCTGCGCTGGCTGGGGGTGCCGACGATGGCGCGCGCGTGAGCGGAGCCGCGGCCATGGCCGACGCGTACGTGCACGTCGCCTGCCCGAGCTGCCTCAAGGCCAACCGGGTCCCCGCGGCGCGCGTGGGCGACGGGCCGAAGTGCGGCGGCTGCGGCACGCCGCTCCTCGACGGCAAGCCGGTGGCGCTCGACGCGCGCAACTTCGACGCGCTCGTCGGCCGCACCGACCTGCCGGTCCTCGTGGACTTCTGGGCGCCGTGGTGCGCGCCCTGCCGGGCCATGGCTCCCGCCTTCGCGGCGGCGTCCGCCGAGCTCGCGACCCGCGTGCGTTGCGCGAAGCTGAACACCGAGGAGGTGCCCGAGCTCGCGGCGCGTTTCGGCATCCGGTCGATCCCGACGCTCGCGCTGTTCCGCGGCGGCCGGGAAGTCGAGCGCGTCTCCGGCGCGATGGATGCCCGCGCGCTGGTGCGCTGGGTGTCCGACCGCACCTGACGAGAGGAACGCCGTGAACCGTTCGATCGTCCTCGCCGCCGCCCTGGCCCTCGCGGGCTGCGGGGCGGAGCAGGCGCCGCCGCCGACCGCCGCCGCGCCCGAGCTGCGCACCGGCGTGGTGGAGATGCGCGAGGTCGAGCTCGCGTACTCGGCCGAGGCGACGGTCGAGGCGGTGCGCCAGTCGACCGTCGCGGCGCAGATCGCCGGACGCATCGTCGACCTGCGCTTCGACGTCGGCGACGTGGTCAGGAAAGGCGAGGTGATCGCGCGCATCGACGAGCGCGCGGCGACGCAGGCGGTGGCGGCGAGCGAGGCGCAGGTCGCCGAGGCGGAAGCGGCGCTGCGCAACGCACGCGTCAACTTCGAGCGCTCGAAGCAGCTCCTCGCGCAGAAGTTCGTGAGCTCCGCCGCGGTCGACCAGGCCGAGGCCGACTACCGCGCGGCGCAGGCGCGCGTCGCCGCCCTGCTCGCCGGCGCCGGCCAGGCCGCCACCGAGCGCAGCTTCGCCACGATCGTCGCGCCGTACGGGGGGGTCGTGTCGGCGCGCCACGTCGAGCTCGGCGAGATGGCGACCCCGGGCAAGCCGCTCCTGACCGGATTCGATCCGACCACGCTGCGGGTGGTCGCGACCGTACCCCAGGCGCAGGTCGGCGCGATCGAGGCCGGCGGCAAGGCGCGCGTCGAGGTGCCCGGCCTGGGCAAGTGGATCGAGGCGCGGCGCGTGACCGTGGTCCCGTCGGCCGATCCGCGCACCCACACGACGCGCGTGCGCATCGAGCTGCCCGAGGACGTCCGCGGCGTCTATCCGGGCGTCTTCGCGCGCGCCCACTTCACCGTCGGCCGCGCGCCGCGCCTGCTGGTCCCGCGTGAAGCGGTAGTGCGGCGGAGCGAAGTCACGGCGGTGTACGTGATCGACGCGAAGGGCTTCCCGCACCTGCGCCAGGTTCGCCTCGGCGCGGCGGGCGACGAGCAGTCGATCGAGGTCCTCGCCGGGCTGAAGGCCGGCGAGCGCGTCGCGCTCGACCCGGTCAAGGCCGGCATGCAGACCGCACCCCGGCGCGCCTGAGGCGGACATGGGTCTCGCCGGGCGCATCGCGCGCTACTTCCAGGACTCGCAGCTCACGCCGCTCGTCGCGCTGGTGGCGGCGCTGCTCGGGCTGTTCGCCGTCGCGGTCACCCCGCGCGAGGAGGAGCCGCAGATCAACGTGACGATGGCGAACGTGTTCGTCCCGTTCCCCGGCGCCTCCGCGCGCGACGTGGAGAAGCTGATCAGCACGCCGGCGGAGCAGGTCCTCGCGCAGATGACCGGGGTGGAGCACGTGTACTCGGTCGCGCGCCCGGGAATGGCGATCCTGACGGTGCAGTTCGAGGTCGGAGTGCCGCGCGTGGACGCGCTGGTGCGCCTCTACGACACCATCCACTCGAACCGCGACTGGGTATCGCCCAACCTCGGCGTGCTCGAGCCGGTCATCAAGCCGAAGGGCATCGACGACGTGCCGGTCGTCACGCTCACGCTGTGGACCACCGACCCCGCGCGCGGCGCGTTCGAGCTCGAGCGCGTCGCGCACGCGGCCGAGGTGGAGCTGAAGCGCGTGCCCGGGACGCGCGAGGTGCAGACCCTGGGCGGGCCGGGACGGACGGTGCGGGTGCTGCTCGACGCCGACCGCCTGAACGCGCACGGCATCTCGGCGCTCGACGTGCGCAACGCCTTGCAGCTCTCGAACGCCGCCGCGCCGACCGGCAAGGTGGTGCGCGACAACCGCGAGATGGTGGTCGAGACCGGCAGCTACCTCGAATCGGCGGCCGACGTGCGCGCGCTGGTGGTCGGCACGTTCGAGCGGCGGCCGGTCTATCTGTCCGACGTCGCCGAGGTGGTCGACGGGCCCGACCAGCCGGGCCGCTACGTGTGGACCGGCGCGGGCCCGGCGGCCGAGCGCAAGGGCATCGCCGCGGCGGGCGAGCAGCCGGCGGTCACGCTGCAGGTGACCAAGAAGCCGGGCGAGAACGCGGTCGAGGTGGCCGCGGCGGTGATCCGGCGCGCGGACGAGCTGCGCGGCACCGTCATTCCCGCCGACGTGCAGGTCACCGTGACGCGCAACTACGGGGCCACGGCGAACGACAAGGCGCAGCAGCTCATCCAGAAGCTCGTGTTCGCCACGCTGTCGGTGGTCGCGCTGGTGCTCTTCGCGCTCGGCTGGCGCGAAGCGCTGATCGTCGGCATCGCGGTGCTGCTCACGCTCGCCACCACCCTGTTCGCCTCGTGGGCGTGGGGGTTCACGCTCAACCGGGTGTCGCTGTTCGCGCTCATCTTCTCGATCGGCATCCTCGTCGACGACGCCATCGTGGTGGTGGAGAACATCCACCGGCGCCGCGCGCTCGCGAGCGGGCCGCTCTCCGGCATCATCCCGGCCGCGGTCGACGAGGTCGGCGGACCGACCATCCTGGCGACCTTCACCGTGATCGCGGCGCTCCTGCCGATGGCGTTCGTGAGCGGCCTGATGGGACCGTACATGAGCCCGATCCCGATCAACGCCAGCCTCGGGATGGTGATCTCGCTCGCGATCGCGTTCACCGTCACCCCGTGGCTCGCGCTGAAGCTGCTCGGGCGCGCGCACCATGCGCCCGAGCGCGCCCCCGGCCGGCTCGACCGGTTCTTCGACCGCGTGCTCGGCCCGTTCGTCGCGCGCGGCGACCGCGCGCGGCGCAATCGCCGCCGTCTCGGCCTCGCGGTGCTCGCACTCATCGTCGCCTCCGCCGCGCTGCCGGTCTTCAGGCTGGTGGTGCTGAAGATGCTGCCGTTCGACAACAAGTCCGAGTTCCAGGTCGTGGTCGACATGCCGGCGGGGACGCCGGTCGAGATCACCGCGGCGGCGCTGCGCGAGATGGGCACGTATCTGGCCACGATCCCGGAGGTCACCGACTACCAGGCGTACGCGGGGCTCGCCTCGCCGATCAATTTCAACGGCCTGGTGCGCCAGTACTACCTGCGCGACGCGGCCGAGAGCGGCGACCTCCAGGTGAACCTCGTGGACAAGCACGTGCGCAGCCGCAAGAGCCACGACATCGCGCAGGCGGTGCGGCCGGAGCTCGAACGCATCGCGCGCAAGTGGGATGCGCGCCTCAAGGTGGTCGAAGTGCCGCCGGGGCCGCCGGTGCTCGCACCGATCGTCGCCGAGGTGTACGGGCCGGACGACGCGGGGCGCATCCGCGTGGCGAAGCGCGTGCGCGAGGCGTTCGCCGCCACGCCCGACATCGTCGACGTCGACGACTCGGTGGAGGACCCCGCCCCGCGCGTGGTGCTGAAGGTGGACCAGGGCAAGGCGGCGCTCGCCGGCGTGAGCCGCCGCGACGTGGTCGAAACGATGCGCCTCGGCCTCGCGGGCGAGGACGTCACCCCGATCCACGACGGCCAGTCGAAGTACGAGGTGCCGGTGCGCGTGGGCCTGCCGGCGGAGCGCCGCGGCGACCTCGACGACGCCCTGAAGCTCGGCGTGCGTGCGCCCGACGGCGGCCTCGTGCCGCTCGCCGAAGTGGTGCGCAGCCAGCGCGACGACCGTGACCGCCCGATCTACCACAAGGACCTCCTGCCGGTGGTGTACGTCGTGGGCGACCAGGCGGGCGCGATCGGCAGCCCGCTCTACGGCATGTTCGGCATCCGCGAGCGGATCGCGGGCAAGCCGCTCGACGAGGGCGGCGTGCTCGGCGAGCACTTCATCGGCCAGCCGTCGGATCCGTATCGCAGCTATGCGATCAAGTGGGACGGCGAGTGGCAGGTGACCTACGAGACCTTCCGCGACATGGGGCTCGCCTACGCCGTGGGGCTGGTGCTCATCTACCTGCTCGTGGTCGCCGAGTTCCGCTCGTACCTCGCGCCGCTCGTGATCATGGCGCCGATCCCGCTGACGATCATCGGGGTCATGCCGGGGCACGCGCTGCTCGGCGCGAACTTCACCGCCACCTCGATGATCGGGATGATCGCCCTCGCCGGCATCATCGTGCGCAATTCGATCCTGCTGGTGGACTTCGTCAATCTGAAGACCGCGGAAGGGGTGCCGTTCCGCGACGCGGTGATCCAGTCGGCCGCGGCGCGCGCCAAGCCGATCGCGCTCACCGCGGCCGCGGCGATGCTCGGGGCGACCTTCATCCTCGACGACCCGATCTTCAACGGGCTCGCGATCGCGCTCATCTTCGGCATCCTGGTCTCGACCGTGCTGACGCTGGTGGTGATCCCGGTGCTCTACTACGCCGCGTACCGCAAGCGCCACGCGCCCGATTGATCGATCGCGGCGCGGATCGGAGGCACCACGATGCGAATCTGCCGCTTCGACGACGATCGGCTCGGACTGGTCCGCGGCGAGGAGGTGCTCGACGTCACTCCGGCGCTCGAGGCGATCCCGCCGCAGCGCTGGCCGATCGCGCCCGGCGACCCGCTGATCGCGCACCTGGACCGCGTGCTCGAGCGCGTGCGCGCCCTCGAGGCGGCGGCGCCGCGGCGCGCGCTTACCGCGGTGCGCCTGAAGTCGCCGGTGGCGAATCCGACGAAGATCGTGAACGCCCCGATCAACTATCAGGCGCACATCGACGAGGCGAAGGCGGACCCGAAACTCGGCCACGGGCGCAAGCTCAACCACATCACCGACTGGGGGCTGTTTCTCAAGGCGACGAGCGCGCTCATCGGGCCGGGCGAGGAGATCCGCCTGCGCGGCGCCGAGCGGCGCAACGACCACGAGGTCGAGCTCGCGGTCGTCATCGGCCGGGAGTGCCGCAAGGCGACGCGCGCGAACGCGCTCGACTTCGTCGCCGGTTACGCGATCGGGCTCGACATGACCATCCGCGGCCCGGAGATGCCGTCGTGGCGGAAGTCGGCCGACACCTACGCGGTGTGCGGCCCGTGGCTCACGACCCGGGACGAGGTGCCGGACCCGAACCGCCTGCGGCTCACGCTCGCAGTGAACGGAGAGACGCGCCAGGACAGCACGACCGCGCGCATGGTCTACGACGTGCACCGGCTGATCGAGTACGCCACCAGCATGTACACGCTCCATCCCGGCGACCTGATCTTCAGCGGCACGCCGGAGGGCGTCGGGCCGGTGGCGCCGGGCGACCTGCTCAGCGTGGAGATCGAGCGCGTCGGACGGTTCGACGTGCGCATCGCATCCGACTACGCCGGCTAGAGTCCGCGTCGACGAAGGCGGATGTCTTCCGCTTCAGGCGCCCCGCAGAGCGAACGTCGCTCCACCTGCGGGTGATGCGGCGCTTCCCGGACGGGCTGCGCTCACGCCGGCTGCAG
>JAGVSZ010000048.1 GCA_019137045.1 Betaproteobacteria bacterium | reverse complement strand
GCTGCGGCTCGTGCACGTCGAGAAGATCGACCTCACCAAGGTGAAGAAGGAAGACTTCGAGGTCATCGAGTACCTCAAGTCCGCGAACCCCGACCTCTACCGCGAATTGCGCAAGCGCACGAAGGGCAAGCGCGGCAAGACGGGGAACGGGCCGGTCAGCGAGCACTGAACGCGCGCGGGAGGACCGCGCGCAGCGAGAGGCCGGCCCGGCGCCGGCCTCTTTCATTTTGCGGGGCTGGCGGATGGGGTGGGATTCGAACCCACGAAGGAGTCGCCCCCTTGCCGGTTTTCAAGACCGGTGCATTCAACCGCTCTGCCACCCATCCCTGCGCCGAGACTACCAGAAACATCAACGACTTACGCCGGCGTTGAAGTTGGGGCCGGCAGCCCCACATCGGGCTCGGCGATGGTCGCCCGGCACCGCCCCCGTTATACTCGCGGCGCGAAACTCGCCGACCGAGAAGCGATCAAAGCGAAGTCAACTCGACCACACCGGAGGAAGCATGCAACCCGAGCTGCAGCCCGTCTCGACGAACGTCCCGTCCGCGACCCGCGACCGGGCGCTCGCGCAGAACCGCGTCCTGCGCAACACGTACCTGCTGCTCGCCGTCTCGCTGATCCCGACCGCGATCGGAGCGGTGATCGGCACGAACCTGAACCTCGGGTTCCTGCGCTCGAGCCCCCTCGTCTCGTTCTTCGCGATCCTCGCGATCTTCTACGGCTGGATCTTCGCGATCGAGCGCAACCGCGACAGCGGCCTCGGCGTGGCGCTGCTGCTCGGGTTCACGCTGTTCATGGGCCTGCTGCTCGGCCCGCTGTTCCAGCAGGTGCTCGGCCTGCGCAACGGCGCCCAGCTCATCATGATGGCGGCCGGCGGCACCGCGGCGGTGTTCTTCGCGCTGGCGGCCGTCGCCTCGAGCACGACGCGCAACTTCAGCGGCCTGGGCAACTTCCTGCTGGTGGGCGCGATCGTGATCATGCTGGCGGTGGTCGCGAACGCCTTCGTCCAGAGCCCGGCGTTCCATCTCGTGCTGGTGGCCGCGTTCGTGCTCTTCTCCGCGCTCATCATCCTGTGGCAGATCAACTCCATCGTCCGCGGCGGCGAGACGAACTACGTCTCGGCGACGCTCACGCTGTACGTCGCGGCCTACAACCTCTTCACCAGCCTGCTGCAGCTCCTCGGCATCTTCGGCGGCGATCGCAACTGAGCGGTCCGCCGGCATCCGTCGGGGCGGCTGCGGCCGCCCTTTTTCATTGGCGCTCGAAGAGCGCGATCGACTCGACGTGCGCGGTGTGCGGGAACATGTTCGCGATTCCGGCCGCAGCCAGGCGATAGCCGCCGACGTGCACCAGGACTCCGGCGTCGCGCGCGAGCGTGGCCGGATCGCACGAGACGTAGACGATCCGCCGCGGGCCCGGCGCCGCGACCGCCTTCACGACCTCGATCGCGCCCTCGCGGGGCGGATCGAGCAGCATGGCGTCGCAGCGCGGCAGCGCGGCACAGGCGGCCGGGTCGAAGAGGTCGGCGACCTGGAACTGCGCCGCCAGCCGGTTCGCCCGCGCGTTGGCGCGTGCGCGCTCGACCAGCCCCGGGTGGCCTTCGACGCCGATCACGGCCGCGCCGCCCGCGGCGATCGGGAGCGCGAAGTTGCCGAGCCCGCAGAAGAGGTCCAGCACCCGCTCGCCGGCGCGCGGCGCGAGCAGCGCGAGCGCGCGGCGCACGAGGATCTCGTTCACCGCGTGGTTCACCTGGGTGAATTCGGTCGGCGCGAAGTAGAGCCGGATGCCGTATTCGTCCAGCGTGTAGTAGAGCGGCGGTGCGTCGAGGGGATGGAACGGCCGGGCCGAAGCCGGGCCCGCGGGCTGCAGCCAGAACTGGACGCCGTTGGCGTCCGCGAACGCGCGGAGCACGGCCTCGTCGTCCGCCGTCAGCGGGGCGAGGTTGCGGACGACGAGCACGACGGTCTCCGCGCCCTCCGCGACCTCGATCTGGGGCACGCGGTCGCGAAGGGTGAGGCCGCTTACCAGGCCGCGCAGCGGCGCGATGAGCGCCGACACGCGCGGGGTCAGGACCTCGCACCGGTTCATGTCGGCGACGTAGGTGGAGCGGCGCTCGCGGAACCCCACCAGCGCGCCGCCCTTCTTCGGGACGAAGCGGACCGACAGGCGCGCGCGCTGCCGGTAGCCCCAGGCCGCGCCGTGGATCGGCGCAAGCAGGGTCTCGGCCCGGACCTTGCCGACGTGCCAGAGCGCGTCCTCGAGCACGCGCTGCTTCGCGGCGACCTGGGCGCGCGGCTCGACGTGCTGCATCGCGCAGCCGCCGCACACGCCGAAGTACGCGCAGCGCGGCGCGACCCGCGCCGCGCTCTCGCGCAGGACGCGGACCAGCCTGCCGCCGTCGTACGAGGGCTTGCGCTTCACGAGCTCGTACTCGACCCGCTCGCGCGGCAGCGCGCCCTCGACGAAGAGCGCCTTGCCTTCGACGTGCGCGACGCCGCGTCCCTCGCGGTCGAGGGACTCGATGACCGCGACGTTCATCTCAGGACTCGGGCCAGGCGGCCAGGAACTCGCGCCAGTGGGGCGCGTCGAGCCGGCCGAGCGTCGCCCGGGCGAGCGCCAGCTCGGCCGCGTACGCGGCGCGGTCGAGCGCGCCGCGCATGAGCTGGAAGCGCAGATACACGAGCCAGGTGTTGAGCGTGTCCGTCTCGCAGTACGCGCGCACCTGCGCGATGCGGCCCGCGCGGAATGCGTCCCACACCTGCGCGCCGTCCATCCCGAGCTTGCCGGGCAGCCCGAGCAGCCGCGCGACCTGGTCGAGGGGCGCGCTCGCCCGCGGCTGGTACATGGCGAGGAGGTCCATGAGGTCGAGGTGGCGGGAGTGGTAGCGGCTGATGTAGTTGTTGTAGCGGAAGTCGCGGCTGTCGGCGTAGTCGCCCTCGCCCATGTCCCAGTAGCGCGGGGCGGCGACGGCGTGCCGCATGCCCCGGTAGTGGAGCACCGGCAGGTCGAACCCGCCGCCGTTCCACGAGACGAGCTGCGGCTTGTACTTCTCGATGCCGTCGTAGAAGCGCTGGATCAGCTCGCCCTCGCCGTCCTCGGGCGTGCCGAGCGACCAGACGCGCAGGCCGTCGCCCTCGCGCAGCACGCACGCGATCGCCACCACGCGCTGCAGGTGGAGCGGGACGAAGTCCTGCCCGGTCGCGGCGCGCCGGCGCTGGAAGGCGGTCTCCGCGACGTCCGCGTCGGAGAGCCCGGGGTCGAGGTCGAGCAGCAGGCGATACCCGGCGACGTCGGGCACCGTCTCGATGTCGAAGACGAGCGTGGCCGCCACGGCGCGGTCAGGCCGGGAAGATGCCGGTGGACAGGTAGCGGTCCCCGCGGTCGCAGGCGATGCAGACGATGACCGCGTGCTCGAGCTCGCGCGACACGCGCAGCGCCACCGCGAGCGCCCCGCCGGAGGACACGCCGGCGAAGATGCCCTCCTCGGCCGCCATCCGCCGCGCCATCTCCTCCGCGTCCGCCTGGCTCACCGGCTCGATCCGGTCCACGCGCGCGCGGTCGTAGATCCGCGGCAGGTAGGCCTCGGGCCACTTGCGGATGCCCGGGATCCGGGACCCCTCCTCGGGCTGGCAGCCGATGATCCGGATCGCCGCGTTCTTCTCCTTGAGGAAGCGCGACGTGCCCATGATCGTGCCCGTCGTGCCCATGCTCGAGACGAAGTGGGTGATCGTGCCCTGCGTGTCGCGCCAGATCTCCGGGCCGGTGGTCTCGTAGTGCGAGAGCGGGTTGTCGGGGTTGGCGAACTGGTCGAGCACGGTCCCCTTCCCCTCCGCCTGCATCTGCAGGGCGAGGTCGCGCGCGAATTCCATGCCGCCCTTCGACGCGGGCGTCAGGACGAGCCGCGCCCCGTAGGCGGTCATGGCCGCACGCCGCTCGGCCGAGAGGTCGTCGGGCATGATCAGGGTCATCCGGTAGCCGCGCATCGCCGCCACCATGGCGAGCGCGATCCCGGTGTTCCCGCTGGTCGCCTCGATCAGCGTGTCGCCCGGCCTGATGCGGCCGCGCTCCTCCGCCTTGCGGATCATCCAGAGGGCCGGGCGGTCCTTCACCGAGCCGGCCGGGTTGTTGCCCTCCAGCTTGCACAGGACGACGTTGGTGGTGGCGCCGGGCAGGCGCTTGAGCCGCACGAGCGGCGTGTTGCCGACCGTGTCGTCGAGCGCGCGCCAGGCCGGGCCGGTCACGGCGTCGCGTCCTCTTCGTGCCGCAGCAGCCACGCGACGTACCGCTCGACGCCTTCGGCCACGCTCATGAACGGGGCCGCGTAGCCGGCCTCGCGCAGCGCGGAGAGGTCGGCCTGCGTGAAGCTCTGGTAGCGCGCCTTCAGACCGTCGGGGAACGGGACGTACCGGATCGCGCCCTGGGCGAGCAGCTCGGCGCGCGACGCCGCGGGCTTGCCCTGCGCCCTGCGGCAGGCGTTGATGACCGCCTCCGCCATCTCGTTGTAGGACTGCGCGCGGCCGGTGCCCACGTTGAAGATCCCCGAGCGCTCCGGCCGTTCGAGGAAGTGCAGGTTCACCGCCACCACGTCCTCGACCGACACGAAATCGCGCCGCTGCTCGCCGTTCGCGTACCCGCCGGAGCCCTCGAAGAGCTTCACCCGCCCCTCGGCGCGGTACTGGTCGAAGAAGCGCAGCGCCACCGAGGCCATGAAGTCCTTGTGCGCCTCGTTCGGACCGTAGACGTTGAAGTACCGGAACCCCGCCACCTGCGCCGGCGCGTCGCCGAGCCGCCGCCGCACCACCTGGTCGAAGAGCTGCTTCGAGTAGCCGTAGACGTTCAGCGGCCGCTCGTGCTCCGGCGCCTCCCGGAACACCTGCCCGCTGCCGTACACCGCGGCGGACGACGCGTACAGGAACGGGATTTCCTCGTCGGCGCAGAAGTCGAGGAGCGCGAGCGAGTAGCGGTAGTTGTTCTCCATCATGTAGCGCCCGTCGAGCTCGGTGGTGTCCGAGCAGGCGCCCTGGTGCAGCACCGCCTCGACCGCGCCGTCGAACTCGCCCTCGACCAGCCGCGCGAGGAAATCGCGCTTGTCGAAGTAGTCGGCGATCTCGCACCCGACCAGGTTCGCGAACTTCCCGCCGCGCTCGAGGTCGTCCACCGCGATGATGCTGGCGACGCCGCGCTCGTTCAGCGCGCGCACCAGGTTGGAGCCGATGAAGCCGGCGGCGCCGGTGACGACGTAATAGGTGCTCATGGTCCGGTGGACGTCGCGAGATCGGCGGCGAGCTCGCCGGGGTGCACGACGGCGGTGCCCAGTTTACCAACCACGATGCCGGCCGCGTGATTGGCGACGCGGACCGCCGCGGCGATCGCCGCCCCGCTGCCGAGCATCACGGCCAGCGTGGCGATCACCGTGTCGCCGGCGCCGCTCACGTCGTAGACCTCCCGCGCCTTCGTAGGCTCGTGCTGGACCGACCCCGCGCGGTACAGGGTCATTCCCTCCTCGGCCCGCGTCACCAGCAGCGCGTCCAGGCCGAGCTCCGCCCGCAGCCGCTCCGCCCGGGCCGCCATGTCGGCCTCGTCCTTCCAGCGTCCCACCACCTCGCGCAGCTCGTTGCGGTTCGGCGTCACGACGCTCGCCCCGCGGTAGCGGGCGTAGTCGTCGCCCTTGGGATCGACGAGCACGGTGCGCCCGCGCGCGCGCGCCGCGGCGATCATGCGCTCGATGTGCGCGAGACCGCCCTTGCCGTAGTCGGACAGCACGACCACGTCGTAGTTCGCCAGGCTGGCCTCGAACTCCGAGAGCTTGTCCGCGAGCACCTCGTACGACGGGGCGGTCTCGAAATCCACGCGCAGGAGCTGCTGCTGGCGCCCGATCACGCGCAGCTTGACCGTGGTCGCGAGCGTCGGGTCGCGATGCAGGCTCGCGCGCACGCCCTCGGCCCGCACGAGCCGCTCGAGCGCGCTGCCCGGCTCGTCCTCACCGACGACCGACAGCAGCCCGACCGTGGCGCCGAGGGCCGCCGCGTTGCGGGCGACGTTCGCCGCGCCGCCGGGACGCTCCTCGGTGCGCTCGACGCGCACCACCGGGACCGGCGCCTCCGGCGAGATGCGGCTCACGTCGCCGAACCAGTAGCGGTCCAGCATGACGTCGCCGACGACGAGCACGCGCGCGCGCGCGAAGTCGGGCAGGTCCGGCCGCCCGGCCGGCCCCGCGGTTCCAGCGCCGCGCGACCGCGCCATCAGCCGCGCCCGATCCCGAAGTACTCGAACCCCGCCCCGCGCACGAGGGCCGGGTCGTAGAGGTTGCGGCCGTCGAAGATCACCGGCTGCTTGAGGCGCGCCTTCAGCCCCTCGAAGTCGGGGCTGCGGAACTCCTTCCACTCCGTCACGACGGCCAGCGCGTCGGCGCCGTCGGCCGCCGCGAGCGGGTTCGCGGCGTACGCGACGCCGCGCTCGCCCGCGTAGATCCGCCGCGCCTCGTCCATCGCCGCCGGATCGTACGCGCACACGGTGGCGCCGCGCGCCAGCAGCGCGCCGATCAGCACCCGGCTCGGCGCCTCGCGCATGTCGTCGGTGTCGGGCTTGAACGCGAGCCCCCAGAGCGCGAACCTGCGCCCGGCGAGATTCGCGCCGAAGCGGCGCTCGATCTTCGCCGGCAGCGCGCGCTTCTGCGCCTCGTTCACCCGCTCCACGGCTTCGAGCAGGTCGAGCGCGAGCCCCGCGTCGCGCGCGGTCTTGATCACCGCCTTCACGTCCTTGGGGAAGCACGAGCCGCCGTAGCCGACCCCGGGGTAGAGGAAGTGGTAGCCGATGCGCGGGTCGGCGCCGATCCCGCGCCGCACCTGCTCGATGTCCGCGCCGAGCCGCTCGGCGAGGTTGGCGAACTCGTTCATGAACGAGATGCGCGTGGCGAGCATCGCGTTGGCGGCGTACTTGGTGAGCTCCGCCGAGCGGACGTCCATGACGATCAGGCGCTCGTGGTTGCGCTGGAAGGGGGCGTAGAGGGCGCGCATGACGCGCGTCGCGTCCGCGTCGTCGGCTCCGATCACCACCCGGTCGGGCCGCATGAAGTCCTCGATCGCGGCGCCCTCCTTCAGGAACTCCGGGTTCGACACGACGCTGAATGGAATCTCGGCCTTGCGCTCCGCGAGCGCCCCCGCGATCGCCGCGCGCACCGCGTCGGCGGTCCCGACCGGCACCGTCGACTTGTCGACGACGATGCGGTGCGCGCGCATGTGCCGTCCCACCGTGCGCGCCGCCGCGACCACGTGCTGCAGGTCGGCCGAGCCGTCCTCGTCGGGCGGGGTTCCGACCGCGATGAACTGCACGCGGCCGTGCGCGACGCTGTCCTGCGCGTCGGTGGTGAAGCGCAGCCGTCCGGCGGCGCGGTTGCGCGCCACCATCTCCGCGAGCCCGGGCTCGTGAATCGGGATCCCGCCGTCGTTCAGGATCCCGACCTTGCGCGCGTCCACGTCGAAGCACACGACGTCGTTGCCGACCTCGGCGAAGCACGCGCCGGACACGAGACCGACGTAGCCGGT
Organism: Betaproteobacteria bacterium; assembly: GCA_019137045.1. Classification (GTDB taxonomy): domain Bacteria; phylum Pseudomonadota; class Gammaproteobacteria; order Burkholderiales; family SG8-39; genus JAGVSZ01. The sequence continues at coordinate 5,908 of JAGVSZ010000048.1, read as the reverse complement.
GCCTATCATGGTGATCTTCATCTGCCTTCCTTCGTGACCGCGTCAGGGCGCGAGGTCGAACTCCTCGGTGCGCCGCGGCGGGTAGGTCTCCCACGCCATGCAGGCCGGGCACTGCCAGTAGAACTGGCGCGCGCGGAAGCCGCAGTTCTCGCAGCGGTAGCGGGCGAGCCGGCGCGTCTGGCCCTGCACCAGGCTGCGCACGAGCTCGAGGTCGTGGCGCCGGTCGGCGGGCGCGTTCAAGAGCTGCGCCTCGAGCAGCTTGTCCAGGCCGAGCAGCGTCGGATTGCGCCGCAGCTCGTCGCGCACCAGCGCGTAGGCCGCCTCCGCGCCCTCGGCGTCGAGCGTGGACTGGAACGCCACGTCGAGGAGGTCGAGCGAGGGAGCCGACGCGAGGTAGCCGCGCAGCAGCGTGCGCCCGCTCGCCGGCTGCCCGAGGGCCTGGAAGCTGCGCAGCAGCCGGTGCGCGACCAGCGAGAGGAACGCGGGGTTCTGCGTCTCCACGCGCTTCCAGTGCTCGATCGCCTCGTCGTGGCGGCCCGCGGCCGCGGCGAGGTCGCCGAGCTGGATGCTCGCCCGCACGCACTTGCGGTTCTCACCGAGCGCCTCCTCCAGGTGCGCGCGCGCGTCGTCCGGACGCGAGTGGGTGGCCGCGACCGCCGCCATCTCGCAGCGAAACTCCGCGACCTCCTTGCGCCAGGACTGCCCGGTTTCCCGCTCCAGGTCGCGCGCCACCCCGCTCGCCTTCTCCCACTCCTTCTCCTGCTGGTAGATCTCGATCAGGCGGCGCAGCGCCTCGAGCCGCTGCGGCCCCTCGCGCAGCTTGAGGAACGCCTCCTCCGCGCGGTCGAGGAGGCCGGCCTTGAGGTAGTCCTCGCCGAGCTCGAACAGCGCCTGGCGCCGCTGCTCGGCCGCCAGGTCGGAGCGCTCCAGCAGGTTCTTGTGCATGCGGATCGCGCGCTCGGTCTCGCCCCGCCGGCGGAACAGGCTGCCGAGCGCGAAGTGCAGGTCGACCGTCTCGGGATCGACCTTCACCACCTCGATGAACGCCTCGATCGCCTTGTCGGGCTGCTCGTTCAGCAGGAAGTTCAGGCCGCGGAAGTAGGTGCGCGGGACGCTGCGCGACTCGGTGACGAGGTGCTTGATGTCGATGCGGGCGGCGAGCCAGCCGAGTCCGAAGAAGACCGGGAACGCGACCAGCCACCAGACCTCGAAGTCCATGCGTCGCGCCGCTCGCGGCCGGGGCCCCTAGGGGCGGGAAGAGACGTCCGGCGCCAGGGTGCGCGCGGGCTCGCGCGGTGCGCTCTCGGACGCGCGCAGGCGCAGCTCCTTCTGCAGCCCCGCGACCGTGCGGCGCTGGCGCACGAGCGGCGGCACGCACGCCAGCACGCCGAAGGCGGCGCCCACCGCGAAGCTCGCCAGCACGACGAAGACGAGCGGCACCTGCCAGGACTGGTCGAAGTAGAACTTGAGCGTGACGGGGTCGGCGTTCTTGATCGCGAAGAGCAGCGCGACGACGAACACCGCCGCCCACATGAGCGCGGTGAGGAGCCTCACGAAAGCCATCTGGCCAGCCCTCCGGCAGGGAGCGGGCCGGCCGCGGCAGCGCCCGCGGCCGGCCGGACTCGGCGGTTGGTGCTCAAGGCCTCGCGCGGGACCGGCGCGGCGCCGCCGCCCCTAGCCCGCGTGCGGCCGCTCGCCCTCGAGCTCGCCGTCGACGCGCTCGCGCAGCTCCTTGCCGGCCTTGAAGTGGGGAACGAACTTCTCGGGCACGTGCACCTTCTCGCCCGATTTCGGGTTGCGGCCGACGCGCGCCGGGCGATGGTTCAGCCCGAAGCTGCCGAAACCGCGGATCTCGATGCGCTGGCCGCTCACCAGGCTCTGCGTCATCGCGTCGAGGACCATCTTCACCGCGTACTCGGCGTCCTTCGCCACGAGCTGCGGATAGCGGCCCGCCAGCCGCGCGATGAGCTCCGACTTCGTCATTGCCTCCCCCTCCACGAGCGGCCCGGGCGCCTAGTCGCGCTGGGCGTTCTTGTTGTCGAGCTTGGCTTTCAGCAGCGCGCCGAGGTTGGTCGAGCCGGAGCTCGCCGCCGAGGCGCTCTGCAGCTTCGCCATCGCCTCGGTCTCGTCGGCGAGGTCCTTGGCCTTGATGGACAGGTTGATGTTGCGGTTCTTGCGGTCGATGTTGACCACCATCGCGGTGATCGTGTCGCCTTCCTTGAGGTGCGTGCGTGCGTCCTCGACGCGGTCGCGCGCGACCTCGGATGCGCGCAGGTAGCCCTCGATGTCGCCCGCGAGCACGATCACCGCCCCCTTGGCGTCGACGCTCTTCACCGTGCCGGTGACGAGCGCCCCCTTCTCGTGCGTCGCGACGAAGGTGTTGAACGGATCGCCCTCGAGCTGCTTGATGCCGAGCGAGATGCGCTCGCGCTCGACGTCGATCGACAGCACCACCGCGTCGAGCTCGTCGCCCTTCTTGTAGTCGCGCACCGCCTCCTCGCCGGGCTTGTTCCAGGAGAGGTCGGACAGGTGCACCAGCCCGTCGATGCCGCCCGGCAGCCCGATGAAGATGCCGAAGTCGGTGATCGACTTGATGACCCCGCGTACCTTCTCGCCCTTGCGGTGGTTCTGCGCGAACTCCTCCCACGGGTTGGGCATGCACTGCTTCATGCCGAGCGAGATGCGGCGGCGGTCCTCGTCGATCTCGAGGATCATCACCTCCACCTCGTCGCCGAGCTGCACCACCTTGGACGGATGGACGTTCTTGTTGGTCCAGTCCATCTCGGACACGTGCACCAGGCCCTCGATGCCCGCCTCGATCTCGACGAATGCGCCGTAGTCGGTGAGGTTGGTGACCTTGCCGAACAGGCGCGTGCCGGGCGGATAGCGGCGCGAGATGCCGACCCACGGGTCCTCGCCGAGCTGCTTGAGGCCGAGCGAGACGCGGTTCTTCTCCTGGTCGAAGCGCAGCACCTTGGCCTGCACCTCGTCTCCGACCGACAGCACCTCGGAGGGGTGCTTCACGCGGCGCCACGCGAGGTCGGTGATGTGCAGCAGCCCGTCGATCCCGCCCAGGTCGACGAACGCGCCGTAGTCGGTGATGTTCTTGACGATGCCCTTGACGGTGGTGCCTTCCTGCAGGCTCGCGAGCAGCGCCTCGCGCTCGGCCCCGGCGGTCTGCTCGAGCACCGCGCGGCGCGAGACGACCACGTTGTTGCGCTTGCGGTCGAGCTTGATGACCTTGAAGTCCATCGACTTGCCTTCGTAGGCCGTCGTGTCCTTCACCGGCCGCATGTCCACCAGCGAGCCGGGAAGGAAGGCGCGGATGCCGTTGATCATCACCGTCAGGCCGCCCTTCACCTTGCCGGTGATCACGCCCTGCACCACGTCGCCGGACTCGAGCGCCTTCTCCAGGTCGAGCCACGCGGCCAGGCGCTTCGCCTTGTCGCGCGACAGGCGCGTCTCGCCGTAGCCGTCCTCGAGCGCCTCGATCGCCACCGACACGAAGGCCCCCGGCTGGACGTCCACCTCGCCGCGGTCGCTGCGGAACTCGTCGATCGGGATGTAGCTCTCGCTCTTGAGGCCGGCGTTGACCACGACGAAGTTCTGGTCGACGCGCACCACCTCCGCGGTGATCACCTCGCCGATGCGCATCTCCTTGCGGTTGAGGCTCTCCTCGAAGAGCGCAGCGAAACTTTCCTGCGGGGCGACCGCCGGGGAAACTGTAGCCATGAGTGACCTGATCCTTCACCCGCGCGCGGGCAGTGCGCCGCGACGGGGCTGGTTGCGATACGGCGAGCGGGCTCGTCGCCCTCCTCGCCACCCGTTCAATCGCTCGCCTCGCGCATCCACGACAGCACGGTCTGCGCCGCCTCCATCGCGGTCATGTCCGTGGTGTCGAGGCGGCGCGCGCCGGGGGCCGCACGGAGCGGCGCCACCGCCCGCGCCTCGTCGCGCGCATCGCGCGCGCGCAGGTCGAGCAAAAGAGTTCGAATGTTAGCAGCGATTCCTTTGTCATTCAACTGCTTATATCGGCGCTCGGCGCGCGCCTCGGGGGTCGCGGTCAGGAAGACCTTCAGCCGCGCGTCGGGGAACACCACCGAGCCCATGTCGCGCCCCTCGGCGACCAGGCCCGGGGGCTGCCGGAAGGCCCGCTGGCGGTCGAGGAGCGCCGCGCGCACGCCCGGAACCGCGGCGACGCGGGAGGACGCGACGCTCGTCGCCTCGGTCCGGATCGCCGCGGTCACCTGCGCGCCGTTCAGCCAGACCTCGCCCGCCTCGAAGCGGGCACTCAGCCCGGCGGCGACCGCGGCGAGAGCATCCGCGTCGTCGAGGTCGACCCCCTGCCGGGCCGCCGCCAGCGCGACCAGCCGGTAGAGCGCGCCGCTGTCGAGATAGTGGAAGCCCAGCGCCCGCGCGACCAGCTGCGCCACCGTCCCCTTCCCCGAGGCGGAGGGCCCGTCGATCGCGATCACCGGTACGGGCGACACGGGTCCCGGCGCTCAGGCCGCCGCGGTCAGGCGCGCGAGCGCCCGGAAGTAGTCGGGGAAGGTCTTGTTCACGCACGCGGGGTCGTTGATCCGCACCGGGACGCCGCCCAGCGCGACGAGCGCGAAGCACATCGCCATCCGGTGGTCGTCGTAGGTGTCGATGACCGCGCCCGGCACGAGCCGGCCGGACGGCGGCGGCGTGATGCGCAGCGCGTCCGCGCGCTCCTCCACCGCGGCGCCCACCTTCCGCAGCTCGGTCGCCATCGCGGCGAGACGGTCGGTCTCCTTGACGCGCCAGCTGCCGACGTTGCGGATGACCGACGGCCCGTCCGCGAACAGCGCCAGCACCGCGGCCGTCATCGCCGCGTCCGGAATGTGGTTGAGATCGAGATCGATCGGCCGCAGCGGCCGCGCGCCGCGCACCTCGATCCAGTCCTCGCCGAGCGCGACGGCCGCGCCCATCGCCCGGAGCACCTCCACGAAGCGCACGTCGCCCTGCACGCTCGCGCGTCCGACGCCCTGCACGCGCACCGGTCCCCCGCCGAGCGCGCCCGCGGCGAGAAAGTACGACGCCGACGACGCGTCCCCCTCGACGTGGATCGTTCCGGGGCTGCGATAGCGGGCGCCGGCCGGCACGCGAAACGTTCCCGCGCCAGCGCGCTCGACCACGACCCCGAAGCGCCGCATCGAATCGAGCGTGAGCTCGACGTAGGGCTTCGACACCAGCTCGCCCGCGACCTCCACGGCGATCGCCCGCCCGACGAGCGGCAGCGCCAGGAGGAGCGCGGTCAGGAACTGGCTCGAGACGTCGCCGCGCACCGGAAGCGAGGCCACGGTGCTGGGATGCGCCGGCCCGATCGCGAGCGGCGGAAAGCCTTCCTTCCCGCAGTAGCGGACGTCGGCGCCGAGGTGGCGCAGCGCGTCCACCAGGTCGCCGATCGGCCGCTCGTGCATGCGCGCCACCCCGGCGAGGCGATACGTCCCGCCCGCCAGCGCGAGCACCGCGGTGAGCGGGCGAAACGCGGTGCCGGCGTTGCCGAGAAAGAGCTCGGCACGCTTGACCGGCACTACGCCGGCGCAGCCCCGCACGCGCCACCCGCCCGCCGCGCCCGCGCGCGCGCAGTCGATGCCGAGCGCGCGCAGCGCCTCGAGCATGCGCGCGGTGTCGTCGGATTCGAGCAGCCCGGCGATTGCGGTCGTGCCCTCGGCCAGCGCGGCGAGGAGCAGCGTCCGGTTCGAGATGCTCTTCGACCCGGGGAGCGGAACCGTGCCCGCGACGCGCGCGACGGGCGCGAGGTCCAGGTGCTCCGGACGCGCGGCCGGCTGCGCCATCGGCGCCTCAGCGGTCCGCGCCGGGCGTGCGCGGCGCCGCGCCCAGGACCTGCCGGGCGGCGCGCGCCTCCGCGAAGGTGCGCTCG